>NZ_JCACHU010000157.1:0-256541 GCF_059504005.1 Belnapia sp.
GACCCTCTCGCCACCCAACAAACCACCGGCAAACCCAAATCCGACAGGCTGCTAGCGCGGTTTCCGTTCCCAGTGGCTCACGGAAGCCGCTCTCATCCATTGCTTGGCCGGGCAAATGCCCCCGATCGGGTGTTTCCACCTGATCGGAGTTTGCTCTAGGCGCTCAGCCGCCCGAGCCGCCGGTGCCGCTGGTGTTCGAATTCGCCGCCGCCGGCTGGTTCGGCGTCGGGCCGGCACCGGTCGCCTCGCGGTAGGCGGCCGTCGTCGGCGGCGGCGGCCCCTCCGGCTTGTCGGCAGTCATCTTGTGGAAGCCGAGCGCCAGGGTGATCACGATCAGCAGCGGCGCGATGACGGTGGACAGCGAGATGCGCGGCATTCTCCGCTCCTTCGGAAACTTGCCCCCTCAGGACGCATAAGGGCCCTGCCGGTTCAGACGGAGCACGGATCGATGGCGGTGGACCCAGCCCCGGAACTGCTCACCCCCGCCGAGATGGCCCGGGCGGATGCGCTGGCGGCCGAGGCCGGCATCCCCACGCTTCGCCTGATGGAGGCGGCCGGCCGCGCCGTGGCACGGGCCGCAGGACGCCGCTTCCGCCCCTGCCGCACCCTGGTCCTCGCCGGCCCCGGCAATAACGGCGGCGACGGCTATGTCGCGGCGCGCCTGCTGGAGGCGGCGGGCTGGCCCATCGCCGTCGCAGCCTCGGCGCCACCCCGCCCCGGCAGCGATGCGGCGGCCGCGGCGGCGCGCTGGCGCGGCCCGCTGGTCCCCTTCTCGGTGGAGGAGGCAGGGCGCGCCGGCCTCGTCATCGATGCCGTCTTCGGCGCCGGCCTCGCCCGCCCGGTCGGTGGCCTCGTCGCCGAGGTGCTGCAGGCCTGCCGCGCGCCTATCCTCGCCGTCGACACGCCCTCCGGCCTCGATGGCGCGACCGGCCAGGTGCAGAGCTTCGCCCCGCAAGCCGCCCTCACCGTCACCTTCTTCCGCCTCAAGCCCGGCCACCTGCTGCTCCCCGGCCGCGGCCTCTGCGGCGAGACGCTGCTGGCCGAGATCGGCCTGCCTGCCTCGGTCCTCGCCGCCATTGCCCCGCGCTGCCGCCGCAACGGCCCCGGCCTCTGGCGCCTGCCCGGCCTCGACGCCTCCTCGCACAAATACACCCGCGGCCACCTGACCATCCTCGGCGGCGCGGCGATGACCGGGGCGGCCCGGCTCGCCGCCGGCGCCGCGCACCGGGCGGGTGCCGGGCTCGTCAGCATCCGCGCTCCGGACGCCGCCGCGGCCGCACTCTACGGTGCGGCCGAACCTGGCAGCCTCGTCACCGAAGCCTCGATCGAGACCCTGCTCGCCGACGGGCGCCGCGCCACCTGGCTGATCGGCCCCGGCCTCGAACCCGATGGGGCGACCCGCACCGCCATCCGCCAGGTGATCGGCGCCGGCCGGCAGCTCGTCGCCGATGCCGGCGCCCTCGGCGCCGCCGCCGGCACGCCGGAGCTGCTGCAGGGCGCCGCCATCCTCACCCCCCATGCCGGCGAGTTCAGCCGCGTCTTCGGCCCCATCGGTTCGGACAAACCCGAGGCGGCGCGCCAGGCGGCCGCCAGCACCGGCGCCGTGGTGCTGCTCAAGGGCGCCGACACCGTCATCGCTGCGCCGGACGGCCAGGTGATCATCAACCACAACGCCCCGCCGAGCCTCGCCACCGGCGGCACCGGCGACGTCCTGGCCGGCACCATCGCCGCGCTGCTGGCCCAGGGCATGCCGCCCTTCGAAGCCGCCGCCGCCGGCGCCTGGCTGCAGGGCGAGGCCGCCCGCCGCCACGGCCCCGGCCTGCTGGCCGAGGACCTGATCACTCTCCTGCCAGCGGCAGCGGCGGAGGCGCGGAGGACCTGACGGAATCCGCTTGCTCGCATTAGGTTACATAGGATTTCATTGCGCTTCCCTGAAGGGCCCGACCATGTCCGAAGTCCTGGAACAAGCCGGCCTCCTCGACCGTGCCCTCCGCCGCGTCACCAGCCTCTGGCGCGACATGGCCGACCGGGTCACCGGCGCCGAGGCCGAGGGCATCGCCGAGCAGATGCGCGCCTGCCTCGAGGACCGCGGCGGCGAGCTGTCGGCCCGCAACCGCGCCGCCAAGCTGGCCCGTGCCTATCTGGGCCTCGACGCGCCGGGCCGCATCGGCTTCCTCCGCACGCTGGCCGCCTTCGACTCCGACGAGGCCACGGTCCGCGCCGCCATGGAGCGCGTCCAGGCCGCCGCCGACGCCGCCGAGCGGGCCAGCGCCCAGGCCCGCCTCCGCCGTGCGCTGGAGCCGCCGCGGCTGCGGCTGCTGACGCAGTTCACGACCATCCCGGACGGGGTGAAATTCCTGGTCGACCTGCGCGGCGAGCTGCTGCGGCTGACGGACGGCGACCCCCTCCTCGGCGCGCTGGAGAGCGACCTGCGCGGCCTGCTGGCGAGCTGGTTCGATGTCGGCTTCCTGGAGCTGCGGCGGATCGACTGGAACAGCCCCGCTGCCCTGCTGGAGAAGCTGGTCAGCTACGAGGCTGTGCACCGCATCCGCACCTGGCGCGACCTGAAGAACCGGCTCGACAGCGACCGCCGCTGCTATGCCTTCTTCCACCCCCGCATGCCGGAGGAGCCGCTGATCTTCGTCGAGGTGGCGCTGGTGAAGGGCTTGGCCGGCAGCGTCCAGAAGCTGCTGGACGAGAAGGCGCCGGTGCTCGACTCGGCCCAGGCCGACACCGCCATCTTCTACTCCATCAACAACTGCCAGCGCGGGCTAGACGGCATCAGCTTCGGCAATTTCCTCATCAAGCGGGTGGTGGCGCTGCTGGGCGAGGAGCTGAAGGGGCTGAAGGCCTTCTCCACCCTCTCGCCCATCCCCGGCTTCTGCCGCTGGCTGCAGGAGCGCATCGCCGAGGGCGAGGCCGGGCTGGTGACGGAGGAGGAGCTGGCCGCGCTGCGCGCCGCTGCGCCCGCCATGCTCGCCCTCCCCGCCCCGGCCGAGGGCGGCGCCGCCACTACCAGCGCCCCCTCCATGGCGGTGGAGACGCCGGCCCAGACCCTCGCCCGCATCCTCGCCCGCCGCGGCTGGCAGCGGGAGGAGGCGCTGGCCAAGCTGCTGGAGCCGGTGCTGACGCGTCTCTGCGCCACCTATCTGGTCCAGGCCGCCTCGGCGCGGAACCCGAAGCGGGCGCGCGACCCGGTGGAGCATTTCCACCTCTCCAACGGCGCGCGGATCGAGCGGCTGAACTGGCGCGGCGACACCTCCGACAAGGGGATGCGCGAGAGCGCCGGGCTGATGGTCAACTACCTCTACGACCCGGCGCGGATCGAGGAGTACCACGAGGGCTATATGGGCGAGGGCCGGCGCCCGATGGCGAGCGCCATCCGCAAGCTGGCCCGGGTCTGAGCTGCCCCGGCCCGCAAGGCGGGCCATGACCGCGCTCGGCCAGATCGGCCAGCTCGACTACACGGTGCTCTTCGCGCGCGACCTCGCGGCGATGCGGGATTTCTACAAGCGGGTGCTGGAGTTCCCGCTGTCTCGCCGCCTCAGCGACCGCTGGTTCGAGTAGCGCATCGGCTCGGTGACGCTGGCGCTGACGACGCATGGCGGGCGCTTCGACGATCCGCCGCCGGCGCCGGGCGCGCTGTCGGTGCAGCTCGCCTTCCGCGTCGCGCCGCCGATGGTCGCGGCCTGCGCGGCCGAGCTGGAGGCCAAGGGGGTCGTCCTGGTCTCGCCGCCGACGGACCACCCCTTCGGCCACCGGACCATCTTCTTCCGCGACCCGGACGGCAACGTCATTGAGATCTATGCGGAGATCTGAGCCGGCGGGCTAGCCCCGCGCCCGCATCAGCCGCGCCTTGTCCCGCGCCCAGTCGCGCTCGGCGATGGCATGGCGCTTGTCGTGCTTCTTCCGGCCCTCGGCCACGCCGAGCAGCACCTTGGCGCGGCCCTTCTCGTTGAAATGGATCTGCATCGGCACGATGGTCGCGCCCTCGCGCGCGATGTTGCCGATCAGCTCCTGCACCTGCTTCCGGTGCAGCAGGAGCTTGCGCGGCCGCGTCGGCTCGAAGCGGGCGACGGTGCTGCCCGCCTGCCATTCGGGGATGGTGCAGTTGAAGAGCCACATTTCGCCGTCGCGCTCGCCCGCCCAGGCCTCGCTGAGCGTGGCGCGGCCGGCGCGGAGCGACTTCACCTCCGGCCCGACCAGCGCCATGCCGGCCTCGATGGTCTCGCCGATCGTGTAGTCATAGCGGGCGCGGCGGTTCTGCGCCGCGATGCCATGCGAGATCAGCCCCTTCTTTTTCGTGTCTGCCATGGGGGATACTTAGTTAAGCAGGCCCACGGAAACCATGGCCTCCCGCACCCGCTTCCGCACCGGCTCGGAGACCGGGGCCATCGGCAGGCGGCAGTGGTCGCTCCCCTTGCCGAGCAGGCTGGCGGCATACTTCACCGGCCCCGGCGAGGTCTCGGCGAAGAGCGCGTCGTGCAAGGGCACCAGCCGGTCCTGGATGCCGATCGCCTCGGCGATCCGCCCCTCGCGCCAGGCCTTGTGCATCTCGGCGCAGAGCCTCGGCGCCACATTGGCGGTGACGCTGATGCAGCCATGCCCGCCGGCCGCGTTGAAGGACAGCGCCGTATGATCCTCGCCCGAGAGCTGGATGAAGTCCGCGCCGCAGGCCCGCCGCGTGTGCAGCGGCCGCGCCAGGTTGGCGGTCGCGTCCTTGACGCCCACGATGTTCGGGTGCCGCGCCAGCCGCGCCATGGTCTCGACGCTCATGTCGATCACGCTGCGCGGCGGGATGTTGTAGATGAAGAGCGGCAGGTCGGCCGCATCCGCCAGCGCCTTGAAGTGGAGATACATCCCCTCCTGCGTCGGCTTGTTGTAGTAGGGCGTCACGACGAGCGTCGCATCCGCCCCCGCCGCCTTGGCGTGCTTGACGAAGTCGATCGCCTCGGCGGTGCTGTTGCTGCCGGCGCCGGCGATCACCGGCACCCGGCCGCGCGCCACCTCGACGCAGAGCTCCACCACCCGCTTGTGCTCGGCATGGCTGAGGGTCGGGCTCTCGCCCGTCGTGCCGACCGGGACGAGGCCCTCGGTGCCCTCGGCGATCTGCCACTCCACCAGCTCCTGGAAGGCTTTCTCGTCCAGGGATCCATCGCTCCGCATCGGCGAGATCAGCGCGACCATCGATCCCCTGAACATGACCCGTTTCCTCCGTGGCGAGCGCGCGACATTAGAGCAATCTCCGGTCAGGTGGAATCACCTGATCGGCGCGCCGCGCGGCCGCGAGGCGGAACGGCTTCGGAAACCGTTAGTTCGCGCATGCGACATCACCCGGCGAATCAGGATACACCGCACCGATGCGCCGCCGCACCGTCCTCGCCTTGCCGCTCGCCCTTGCCCTGCCGCAAGGGGGCCTCGCCCAATCCGCCGGCCCCGGCGCCGCGGAGACCATGCGCTCGGCGGGCCGTCAGGCCGTCGCCTTCGCCGGCAGCCAGCGCTGGGCCGAGGCCGATGCCGCCGCCCTCTCCGCCGACCCGCTGATCCGCAAGCTCGTCGCCTGGATGCGCCTGCAATCCCGTGGCAGCGGCGCGACGGCGCCGGAGATCGCGGCCTTCGCCCTCGCCAATCCCGCCTGGCCGGCGCAGGAGGCGCTGTCCCGCCGGGCGGAGGAGGCGCTCGCCGCCGACCCGAACGACACCCTCGCCGCCGAGTACTTCGCCGCCCGCGCCCCGCGCACGCTGGAGGGCTACCAACGCCTCGCCGATGCCCTGGCCCGCGCCGGCCGCGGCGAGGAGGCGGCGAAGATCATCCGCATCGGCTGGCAGGAGGCACCGGCCGACCCGATCGCGGAGCCCGGCTACCTCGACCGCAACGCCGCCAGCCTGACGCCGGAGCACCACTGGCAGCGCTTCGACCGCCTGGCGCTTGCCCGCGAGGCGGCGGCGGCCGGCCGCACCCTCGCCTATCTCGACCCGGCCCGGCAGGGCATCGCCGCCGCCCGCCTCGCCTATGCCGCCGACCAGGCCGATGCGGACCTCCCGGCGCTCGCCACCGCTGCTGCCGCCGACGCCGCCCTGGCCTTCGAGCGCGCCCGCTGGCTCCGCCGCCGCGACCGCGATGCCGAGGCCGCCGCCTGCTGGGCGACGAGCCCTGCGCCGACGCAGGAGGTCGCCCGCGCCGCCTGGCCGGAGCGCCAGCTCCTCGCCCGCAAGCTGATCCGCCTCGGCGACCCGCGCACCGCCTATGCCGTCGCCGCCCGCCACGGCCTCGAGGTGCCGGGCGAGGCGCGGCAGGAGGCCGAATTCCTCGCCGGCTTCATCGCCCTCCGGCGGCTGGACGACGCCGCTTCGGCCGAGCGGCACTTCACCCTGCTCGCCGAGGGCAGCCGCAGCGTCATCACCCGCGCCCGCGCCCTCTACTGGCAGGGCCGGGCCCTCGCGGCCCGCGGCGATGCGGCCGCCGCCCGCCAGCGCTATGCCGCCGCTGCCGAATTCCCGGTCACCTTCTACGGCCAGCTCGGAGCGCTCGCCATCGGCGAGGACGGCGCCGCCCTTTCCGCGCGCATCGCCCGCACCCCCGTGCCCGCAGCCTCCGCCAGCCTGGCCGCCGGCTTCGCCGGCAACGAGATGGCCCGCCTGGTCCTGGCGCTGGCCGATATCGGCGAGACCCGGCGCGCCCGCACCTTCCTCCTCCGCCTGGAGGAGACCGCCGCCGATCCGGCCGAGCGCGTCCTCGTCGCCCAGCTGGCCAGCCGCATCGGCCGCCCCGACCATGCGGTCTGGGTCGCCCGCCGCGCCGGCGCCACCGGCCTCATGCTGCTCGCCGATGGCTGGCCCACCCCCTACCCCGCCCCGGCCGATGGGCCGGAGCCGGCCCTGACCTATGCGATCACCCGCCAGGAGAGCAATTTCGACCCCGAGGCCGTCTCCTCCGCCAATGCGCGCGGGCTGATGCAGCTGCTGCCCAGCACCGCGCAGCTCGTCGCCCGCCGCCTCTCACTGCCCTATGCCGTTGGCATGCTGACCGCCGACCCGGTGCTTAACATGCGCCTCGGCGCCGGTTACCTCGCCCAGCTGCTGGACCGCTTCGCCGGCACGCTGCCCTTCGCCATCGCCGGCTACAATGCCGGGCCCGGCCGCGTCGACGAGTGGATCGGCACCTTCGGCGACCCGCGCGGCGGCACGACCGCCATGCTCGACTGGATGGAGCTCATTCCCTTCGGCGAGACCCGCAACTATGTGCAGCGGGTGATCGAGAACATGGCCATCTACCGCGCCCGCGACCCCGCAGCCGCCGCCCTGCCGCATCCGATGACGCGCTGGCTCGCGGCGTGAGCGCGCTGCCGCGCCGCATCGCCTTCAGCGCCCGCGACGGCCTCCGCCTCTCGGCGCTCGAATGGCCGGGCGATCCGGCGGCGGTGCCGCTGCTCTGCCTGCCGGGCATCGCGCGGACGGCGCTCGACTTCACCGGCGTCGCGCTCCGCTACCGCGGCCGCCGCCGGGTCGTGGCGCTCGACTATGCCGGCCATGGCGAGAGCGGGCGCGCCGCCGACCCGGCGCGCTACCGGGTCGAGGGCGCCATCCGCGACCTGACGGATGCGATGGCGGCGCTGCACCTGCACCGCGTCGCCATCCTCGGCACCAGCTTCGGCGGCATCCTCGGCATGGCGCTCGGCATCCTGCGCCCCATGACGCTCGCCGCCCTCGCCCTGAACGACACCGGCCCCCGGCTCGAGCCGGTGGGCCTCGACGAGGTCCGCGGCTTCATCGGCCGCGACCCCGCCTTCGGCACGATCGAGGAGGCTGCCGGCTTCCTCCAGCAGGTCCTGCCGCCCCTCGGCATCCCCGAGGAAGGCTGGCGGGCCGTCGCCGAGACCACCTATGCCCGCGGCCCCGACGGCCGGCTGCATCCCCGCTGGGACACCCGCATCCTCGCCGCCATGCCGCGCGAGGCCGGCCCAACCGAGCTCTGGCCGCTCTTCCACGGCCTGCCCGCCATCCCTCTGCTGCTGATCCGCGGCGAGGCCAGCGCCATCCTCTCCGCCGGGACGGCAGAGCGCATGCGCGCGGCGCGGCCGGAGATGGAGTTCGTCTCCCTCCCCGGCATCGGCCATGCGCCGACGCTGCTCGAGCCGCCCTGCCTCGCCGCCCTCGACCGCTTCCTGGCCCAGGTCCGGTGAAGATGACGCCGCTCCGCTTCGTGGCGACGATGGGCGGCATCGGCCTGCTCCGTCCGGCGCCGGGAAGCTGGGGCTCGGCCCTCGTGCTCCCCCTCGCCCTGCTCGGCCCCACGGCCTGCCTGGCCCTCGCCTTCCTGCTGACCGTGCTTGGCCTCTGGGCCGTCGACCGGCTGCTGGCCACCGACCGCCGTGCCGACCCGGGCTGGGTGGTGATTGACGAGGGGGCCGGCCAGCTCCTGGCCCTCACCGCCCTGCCGGCCGAGCCGACCGGCTGGGGGATCCTGCTGGCCTTCCTGCTCTTCCGGCTCTTCGACGTGACGAAGCCGGGCCCGGTCGGCTGGGCCGACCGTCAGCACGGCCCCTTCGGCGTCATGCTGGACGATGTCGTGGCCGGAGCGATGGCGGGCGCGCTCCTGCTGCTGCTGCGCCTCGCCTGGCCGGGCCTTCCCCTGTAGGCTTGCCCCAGGATGCTGCCCGAAGAGACCCTCGACGCCGCCCGCAGCCTGCTCGCCCTGCTCGAGGCGCGCGGCCTTACCCTCGCCACGGCGGAGAGCTGCACCGGCGGCCTCATCGCCGCGGCGCTGACGGCGATCCCCGGCTCCTCCGCCGTGGTGGCCCGCGGCTATGTCACCTATTCCAACGAGGCGAAGGCCGGGATGCTCGGCATCCCGATGGGAGTGATCGAGGGCTACGGCGCCGTCAGCGAGACCGTCGCCCGCCGCATGGCCGAGGGCGCGCTGCGGGCGAGCGGTGCCGGCATCGCCGTCAGCTGCACCGGCATTGCCGGTCCCGGCGGCGCGACGCCCGGCAAGCCGGTCGGCCTGGTGCATATGGCAGCGGCTCAACGCAGCGGGCGGACCGTGACGCTGCGCCGCGTCTTTCCCGGCGACCGCACCGCCGTCCGCGCCGCGACCGTGGCCGAGGTCCTGGAACTCGCCCGCTCGCTGGCCGGGTAGCTATTCCAGCCGGAAGGCATCTGCGATCCGCCGCACCGTCCCGTCGGCCGCGACGAGCAGCAGGTCGAACCGCACCCCCGCCCCGCCGCGGCCGGGGTTGGCGGCGAGCCAGCATTCGCCGGCCCGCAGCAGCCCCTCCCGCTCGGCGACGAGGTCGATCTCCCCGGCCGCTGTCCGCACCCGCCGCGCCAGCACGAGCCAGCCCTCGGCGACAAGCGCCGCCTCCGCCGCCGCCTCGGCCTGCCGGCCGGAGAGTTCCGCCCGCCCTCCGGTCGCGGCCCGGCTCAGCGGCTCACCGCCTCGCGGATCGCCGCCACGGCCTCCTCGATCATGGGCGCCGAGACATCGAGATGGGTGCAGGCCCTGACGCGCCCACCGAGCCCACTCACCGCAATGCCCTTGAGCGCGAGCCGCGCCTGCAGCGCCTCCACCGTCAGCCCCGTATCGCGGACATCGAAGAAGACCAGGTTGGTGTCCGGCTCCTCCACCACGATCCCGGGGATCTGCCGCAGGCCCCGCGCCAGGGCCTTGGCATTGGCATGGTCCTCGGCCAACCGGTCCACATTGTGATCGAGCGAATAAAGACAGGCCGCCGCGCAGATGCCCGCCTGCCGCATGGAGCCGCCGAGCCGCTGCTTCCACCGCCAGGCCTGGCCGATGAACTCCGCCGAGCCGCAGAGCACCGCCCCGAGCGGCGCCCCGAGCCCCTTGGTGAAGTCGAGCCAGACGCTGTCGTACTGCGCGACCATCTCGCTCGGCGCGATCCCGGCGGCGACGCAGGCATTCATCAGCCGGGCGCCGTCCATATGCGTCGACCAGCCCTGCTCATGGGCGACGGCGGCGACCTCGTTGAGCTGCGCCAGAGGCCAGACCGTGCCGCCGCCGATATTCGCCGTCTGCTCCACCTCCAGCAGCCGCTGCGGCGGGGCGTAGCGCGTCCTCGGCCGGATCGCGGCGCGCACGTCATCGGCGGTGAATTGCCCGCGCGGCCCCCGCAGCGGGTGGATCTGGACCCCGGTCAGCGCCGCATGGGTGCCGCCCTCGCTGTGGAGGATGTGGCTCGTCTCATGGGCGATGACCTCGTCGCCCTTGCCGCAATGGGTCAGGATGGCGATGACGTTGCACATGGTCCCCGACGGCAGGTAAACGGCCGCCTCCTTGCCCATCAACGCCGCCATCCGGTCGCAGAGCGCATGGACGGTCGGGTCGTCGCCATGCTGCTCGTCGCCGACCTCGGCGCGCATCATCGCCTCCTTCATCGCCGGGCCCGGGCGGGTCTGGGTGTCGGAGTAGAGGTTGATGCGGACGGGCGGGGCGCCGGCGGGCGGGCGGGCGGGGGCATGGACCATGGCGGGACTTCCTCTCAATCGCCGCGACCCTGCGGCGACCCGGCCGCGCTGGCAACTCCCCGCACGCGGCTAGATGTGCTTCGCCCAGACCGGCGCGACCCGCGGCCGCGCCGCGACCGCCTGGGCCAGCGCCTCCACCCTCGGGCAATTGGCCGGCGTCCACTCCCGCCCGCCCATCCAGCGCGAGAGGAAGGCGAGGTAGAGGTCGGCGACGCAGAACCGCCCGCCCAGCAGGTAGGGCGCCGGCGCGATGCCGTCCTCCACCAGGCGCCAGACCGCCCGCCCCATCTCGAAGGCCCGCGCCCGGATCGCCGGCGCATGGGAGGAATCGGCGCTGAACCGCTCCGGGTAGTCGCCCCGGGTCACGCAGGGATAGAACTCGCCGGCGATCAGCGCCATCCAGCGCAGCGCCACGGCCCGGCCCGGATCGCCGGACGGCGGCAGCAGCGCGGCCTCCGGATGCCGGTCGGCCAGCGTCAGCAGAATGGCGAGGCTCTCCGTCACCACCGTCCCGTCCGGCAGGATGAGCGTCGGGATGCGCCCCATCGGGTTGATCCGCCGGTAGTCCTCCGCCAGCTGGTGGTCGCCCTCAAGCGGCACCGGCCTGAGCTCCACCGGCGCCCCGATCTCGGCCAGCGCCATCTCCACCGGAGCCGAGCCCGACCCCTGGTCGCCATAGAGGATGTAGGTCATGGACAGGAGCCTGCCGCGACCGGCCCGGCCCTCGCCAACACAAAAGTCTGATGCCGCGGATCAGCCGCGCTGATCAGGCGGCCGGCACCGCGCTCGCTGCCCCGTTCGGCCGGCCGTAGAGCTGCATGGCCCGCCGCTCGAAGGCTCGGACCATCAGCCGCACCGCCTCATTGAAGACGGTGCCGATCACGGCCTGCAGCAGACGGGAGCGGAACTCGAAATCGACGAAGAACTCGACCTGCGTGCCCTGCGGGTGGGGGACGAATTTCCAGTGGTTGTTCAAGTAGCGGAACGGCCCGTTCATGTACTGCACATGGATGTCGTGCGGCCGTTCCAGTTGCACCTCGCTGCGGAAGCTCTCCCGGAACAGCTTGAAGCCGATGGTCAGGTCGGCGACCAGCTTGTCATCCGTCTGCGAGATCACCCGGGCGCCGACGCACCAGGGCAGGAATTCGGGATAGCGGCGCACATCCGCGACGAGGGCGAAAAGCTGCTCCGGGGTGTAGCGCAGGATGCGCCTCTCGGCATGGGTCGGCATGGGCCTTAGGTGGCACCCGCCGGCGCCATGGCAAGCTGCCGCTCCCGCGCCGTCCGCAATGCCGCGAAGTCGCGATCCGCATGGTAGCTGCTGCGGGTCAGCGGCGTCGCCGAGACCAGCAGGAAGCCCTTGGACCGCGCCATCCGGGCATAGTCCTCGAACTCGTCCGGCGTCACGAACCGGTCCACGGCCGCATGCTTCACGCTCGGCTGGAGGTACTGGCCGATGGTGAGGAAGTCGACCTCGGCGCTCCGCATGTCGTCCATGACCTGCAGCACCTCGATCCGCTCCTCCCCAAGGCCGACCATCAGGCCGGACTTGGTGAAGATGGTCGGGTCCAGCCGCTTCACCCCGTCCAGCAGCCGGAGCGAGTGGTAGTAGCGCGCCCCCGGCCGGATGTTCGGGTAGAGCTTCGGCACGGTCTCGAGATTGTGGTTGAAGACATCCGGCCGGGCCTCGACCACCACCTCGAGCGCCCCGTCCTTGCGAAGGAAGTCCGGCGTCAGTACCTCGATGGTGGTCTCGGGCGTCGCCGTCCGGATCGCCCGGATGGTCTCGGCGAAGTGTCGTGCGCCGCCATCCGGCAGGTCGTCCCGGTCGACGCTGGTGATCACCACATGCCGCAAGCCGAGCGTCGCCACCGCCTCCCCAACGCGCCGCGGCTCGTCGGCATCGAGCGCCTTCGGCAGCCCGGTCGCCACGTTGCAGAAGGCGCAGGCGCGGGTGCAGGTCTCGCCCATGATCATCATGGTGGCGTGGCGCTGCGACCAGCACTCGCCGATATTGGGGCAGGCGGCCTCCTCGCAGACCGTGACCAGCTTCTGGTCCCGCATCAAGGCCCGGGTCTCGTGATAGATCGGATGCGTCGGCGCCTTCACCCGGATCCAGCTCGGCTTGCGCTGGATCGGGTTGTCGGGCCGCCGGACTTTCTCCGGATGCCTCACGGCATCACGCGCCTTTTCCGGGTGCCTGATTTCGATGCGGGTCGTCATGGGTCACATGTGGATCACGCGGCCATAGGCATCAAGCACCGCCTCATGCATCGCCTCCGAAATCGTCGGATGGGGGAAGATGCTCTGCATCAGCTCCTCCTCCGTCGTCTCCATGGTCTTGGCGATGGTGTAGCCCTGGATCATCTCCGTCACCTCGGGCCCGACCATGTGGGCGCCCAGCAGCTCCCCGGTCTTGGCGTCGAAGATGGTTTTGATGAGCCCCTCCGGCTCGCCCATGGCGATCGCCTTGCCGTTGCCGATGAAGGGGAAGCGCCCGACGCGCAGCTCGTGCCCCGCCTTCTTCGCCGCCGCCTCGGTCAGCCCGACGCTCGCCACCTGCGGCCGGCAATAGGTGCAGCCGGGGATGTTGAGGACATCCATCGGATGCACCCCCTCGATGCCGGCGATGGTCTCGACGCAGAGGATGCCCTCATGGCTGGCCTTGTGCGCGAGCCACGGCGCCCCAGTCAGGTCGCCGATGGCATAGACCCCCGGCTCGCCCGTCCGGCAATACTCGTCGATCACCACATGGGTCCGCTCGACCTTCACCTTGGTGCCTTCGAGGCCGATATCCTCGACATTGCCGACGATGCCGACGGCGGAGATGACGCGATCGGCCGTCACCTCCTGCACCTTGCCCCCCGCTTCGATGATGGCGGTGACGCTGTCGGCGGCCTTGCGCAGCCCCTGCACCTTGGCCTCCGTCAGGATCTTCATCCCCTGCTTCTCGAAGGCCTTGCGGACGAAGGCGCTGATCTCCGCATCCTCGACGGGGAGGATGCGGTCCATCACCTCGACCAGCGTCACCTGCGCCCCGAGATTGAGGTAGAAGCTGGCGAACTCCGCCCCGATCGCGCCCGAGCCGATGACGATCAGCGACTTCGGCATCGAGGGCGGCACCATCGCCTCCTTGTAGGACCAGACGAGCTTGCCGTCCGCCTCCAACCCCGGGAGCGTCCGCGCCCGCGCACCGGTCGCCAGGATGATGTGCTTCGAGGCCAGCTCCGCGACCGGCTTGCCGTCCTTGCTGACCGACATCTTGCCGGGCCCGGCGAGCTTGCCCTGCCCGTCGAAGACCGTGACCTTGTTCTTCCGCAGCAGGTGCTTGACGCCGCCCGAGAGCTGCCCCGCCACCGCGCGGCTGCGCTTGACGATCTTGCCGAGGTCGAAGCGGATGTTGTCCGCCGCGAAGCCATAGGCATCGAGCGTGTGGAGCAGGTGGTTGATCTCCGAGCTCCGCAGCAACGCCTTGGTCGGGATGCAGCCCCAGTTGAGGCAGATGCCCCCCAGATGCTCGCGCTCCACCAGCGCCGTCTTCATGCCGAGCTGCGCGCCACGGATGGCGGCGACATAGCCGCCCGGGCCGCCGCCGAGGACGACAAGGTCGAAGCTCTGGGTCTCAGCCATTCTCAATCCTCCCGCGCGGCGAGCGCCTGCAGCGCCGCGCCGCTGAGCTGTTGCTGGGTCCATCCCTCGCGCGGCCGCGCGCCGATGGAGCGGTAGAAGGCGATGGAGGGCGCATTCCAGTCGAGCACGGCCCATTCCATCCGGCCGCAGCCGGCCGCCAGCGCCCGCCGGGCGAGCTCGGCGAAGATGACCCCCCCGATGCCGCGCCCGCGCCGCTCCGGCTCGACGAAGACATCCTCGAGATAGAGCTTCGGCGCCCCGTCGAAGGTCGACACGCTGTAGAACCAGAAGGCGAAGCCGACCGGCTTCCCCTCCCACTCCGCAATCAGCGCCTCCGCCCTCCGGGGCTCGTCGAAGAGCAGGCGGCGGAAATGCTCCTCCGTCGCCGTCACCTCATGGAGCAGCTTCTCGTACTCGGCGAGCGCGCGGACGAAGCGAAGCACCAGCCCCTCATCGCCCGGCTGGACGTCGCGGAGATGGAGGGTCACAGCATCAGGCTCAGCGGATCCTCGATGACGCCCTTCAGCGCCTGCATGAACTCCGCTGCCAGCGCGCCGTCGATGACGCGGTGGTCGACCGAGAGCGTGCAGGTCATCACCGTGGCGACCGCGAGCTCGCCCTTGCGCACCACCGGCCGCTGCTCGCCCGCCGCGACGGCGAGGATGCCGGCCTGCGGCGGGTTGATGATCGCGCTGAACTCCCGCACCCCATACATCCCCATATTGGAGATGCTGAAGCCGCCGCCCTGGAATTCCTCGGGCTTCAGCTTGTTCGCCTTGGCCCGCGCCGCGAGGTCCTTCATCTCGTTGCTGATCGCCGACAGCCCCTTGCGGTCCGCCTGCTTCACGATCGGAGTGATGAGCCCGGTCGGCGTCGAGACCGCGACAGAGATGTCGACGTCTTGGAACTGGAGGATCGCCTCATCCGTCCACATGGCGTTGACACTGGGGAAGCGCCGCAGCGTCGTCGCCACCGCCTTGATGACGAGATCGTTGACCGAGAGCTTGAAGGCCCCTGCCCCTTCCTTCGGCGACTTCGCGTTGAGGTCGGCGCGCAGCTTGAGCAGCGCGTCGATCTCGAAATCCATCGTGACGTAGAAATGCGGGATGGTCTGCTTCGACTCCGCCAGCCGCCGGGCGATGACCTTGCGGATGGTGGAGTTCGGCACCGGCGTATGCGGCTGGGTGACGGTCGGCGCGGGCGCGGCCGGCTTCGGCGCCGGGGCAGCCGCCGGGGCCGGGGCGGCCGGCGCCGGCTGCGCCGCGGGCGCCTGCTTCGGCCGGTTCAGCGCCGCCTCGATGTCCGACTTCACGATCCGGCCCGCCGGCCCGCTGCCCTGGATGCCGGCCAGGTCGAGCCCCGCCTGCTGCGCCATCCGCCGCGCCAGCGGCGAGGCGAAGATGCGTTCCTCCCCCTTGGCATGCCCGTTGGCGACCGGCGGCAGCGGCTGCGAGTTGAGCGACTGCGGCTGAGGCGAGGGCTTCGGCGCCTCGATCGGCTGCTCGGCCGCACCCGCAACCTTGCCGCCATCCGCCTTCACCGCCTCGATCGCTGGCTGCGAGGGCGATTCGTTCCCCGCCGACCCGCCCGACCTGGGCGCCTCGCCGACGCTCTCGCCCGGCTCCACCAGCACGGCGATGGTATCGTTCACCTTCACGCCCTGGGTGCCGTCCGCGACCAGGATCTTGCCGAGCACGCCCTCATCGACGGCCTCGACTTCCATGGTCGCCTTGTCGGTCTCGATCTCGGCGATGATGTCGCCGGCCTTGACCTGGTCGCCTTCCTTCTTGAGCCAGCGCGCCAGCGTGCCTTCCGTCATGGTCGGCGAGAGCGCAGGCATCAGGATGTTGGTCGCCATCTCCCCGCTCCCCCCTACTTGTAGGTCACGCGCTTCACCGCATCGACGATCTCGGGGATCGTCGGCAGCGCCAGCTTCTCGAGGTTCGCGGCATAGGGCATCGGCACGTCCTTGCCGCAGACGCGGACGGGCGGCGCATCCAGGTAGTCGAAGGCCGCCTCCATCACCTGCATGGCGACCTCGACGCCGATATTGGCGTAAGGCCAGCCCTCCTCGACCGTCACCAGCCGGTTGGTCTTGCGGACCGACTGCGCGATGGTCTCCGCATCCAACGGCCGGATGGAGCGCAGGTTGATCACCTCGGCCTCGATTCCCTGCTTCGCCATCTCCTCCGCCGCCTGCATCGCCCAGGTCACGGCGATGGAATAGGCAACGATGGTCACGTCCTTGCCGGCGCGCTCCACCTTCGCCTTGCCGATCGGGACGATGAAGTCGTCGGCCGTCGGGCAGTCGAAGGTGTGGCCGTAAAGGATCTCGTTCTCCAGAACGATCACCGGGTTGGGGTCGCGGATCGCCGAGCGCAGCAGCCCCTTGGCATCGGCCGAGGACCAGGGCGCCACCACCTTCAGCCCCGGCACATGCGCGTACCAGCTCGCATAGCACTGCGAATGCTGCGCGGCGACGCGCGCCGCCGCGCCGTTCGGCCCGCGGAAGACGATCGGGCAGCCGAGCTGGCCCCCGCTCATGTAGAGCGTCTTGGCCGCCGAGTTGATGATCTGGTCGATCGCCTGCATCGAGAAGTTGAAGGTCATGAACTCCACGATCGGCTTGAGCCCGGTGAAGGCCGCGCCTACCGCCATGCCGGTGAAGCCATGCTCGGTGATCGGCGTGTCGATGACGCGCCGTGGCCCGAACTCGTCGAGCAGGCCCTGGCTGATCTTGTAGGCGCCCTGGTACTGCGCGACCTCCTCGCCCATGAGGAAGACCTTGTCGTCGGCCCGCATCTCGACCGCCATGGCGTCGCGCAGCGCCTCGCGCACCGTCATCGGCTTGGTGGGGCCCCAATCCTTCTCGGGCGCGGCCGCCGCCTCGCCCATCTTGGCGGCGCCTTCGTGGCGCTCCGTCCCGCGCTGGGCGACGGCGCCGTAATCCTCGGCCTGCTTCGCCACCTCCCCGACCACGGGGCTCGCCGCCGCCGGCGGCGCCGGATGCTTCGGCGCTTCCGTGTCATGCCCCGGCGCCACGCCCTTCGAGCCGGCACCGCCGCCATCGAGTTCGGCGATCGGCGAGTTGACGGCAACGCCCTCCGTCCCTTCCGGCACGACGATCTTGGTCAGCGTGCCCTCGTCGACCGCCTCGACCTCCATCGTCGCCTTGTCGGTCTCGATCTCGGCGATGACGTCGCCGGACTTCACCGCATCGCCCTCCTTCTTGAGCCAGCGAGCGAGCTTCCCCTCCGTCATGGTCGGGGAGAGGGCCGGCATCAGGATCTCGACACCCATCTCAGCGCGCCTCCACCAGCACATCGGTCCAGAGCTCGGCCTCGTCGGGCTCGGGGCTGGACTGCGCGAAGTCGGCCGCCTCCTGGACCACCGCCTTCACCTCGTCGTCAATCTTCTTGAGCGCCGCCTCCTCGAGGCCGCCCTCCAACAGCAGCTTGCGCGCCGTCTCGATCGGGTCGGACTGCTCGCGCATCTTCTGCACCTCCTCGCGGGTGCGGTACTTCGCCGGGTCGGACATGGAATGCCCGCGATAGCGATAGGTCTTCATCTCGAGGAGGTACGGCCCGTTCCCCGCGCGGCAATGCGCCGTCGCCCGCTCGCCCGCCTCTTTGACGGCCATGACATCCATGCCGTTGACCTGCTCGCCGGGGATGCCCCAGGCCGCGCCGTTCTTCGACAGGTCGCGCGAGGCGCTGGCCCGCTCCACGCTGGTGCCCATGCCGTACTTGTTGTTCTCGATGATGAAGATGACCGGCAGCTTCATCAGCGCCGCCAGGTTGAAGCTCTCGAAGACCTGCCCCTGGTTGGAGGCGCCCTCGCCGAAATAGGTCAGCGAGACGTTGCGCGACTCCCGGTACCAGTTGGCGAAGGCGAGCCCGGTGCCGAGCGAGACCTGCGCGCCGACGATGCCATGCCCGCCGAAGAAGCCCTTCTCCCGGCTGAACATGTGCATGGAGCCGCCCTTGCCGCGGGAATAGCCGCCCGAGCGCCCGGTCAACTCGGCCATGACGCCGCGTGCCTCCATCCCCGTCGCCAGCATGTGGCCGTGGTCGCGGTAGGAGGTGATGACCTGGTCGCCCGGCTCGAGGCAGGCCTGCATGCCGACGACGACCGCCTCCTGCCCGATATAGAGGTGGCAGAAGCCGCCGATCAGCCCCATGCCGTAGAGCTGGCCCGCCTTCTCCTCGAAGCGGCGGATCAGCAGCATGTCCCGATAGGCCTGCAGCAGCTGCTCCTGCGTCATCGGCGGCGCCGATGCCGCCTTCCCACGGCGCTTCGCGCCTGTGGCTTCCGCTGCCTGGGCCATGCGGTCCCCTCCCTTGCCTGCGATGTCTCAGCGCCTCGAATTACGCGCCCCAGCCCTTGACGACAAGCGAGCGCCCGCGAAAAAACCCAGCCAGGGCAAGGAAATACGGCGATTAACCAGATGTCGGTTAATATGGTTTAGGTGCGGCGCAGCAGGCTTGCCGCCCGTTTCCCGCACGCCCCCAGCAAGCGCAAGAAGCGCAAAGCAGTTCCACCCGGGACGCATCATCCGGTTCTGCTTGACGCGCCAGGCCCGCGCCCGGGATAAGCTTGCCTCTCAACTTCGTGACCTCGTAGGAGAGCCGGATGCCTAGCTGGACCGGCTGGCTGCTCGCCCCGCTGCACGCCCTGGCGCTGGCGAGCAGCGCCAAGTCCTTCCGCGGCAACCCGGTCCTCGGCAGCCCGGCGCTGAACCGCTTGGGCCTGCACATCGCCCGCAAGAGCCTCGCCGCCCGGATGGCAGGCCGGCGCCGCGCCCGGCTGGCCGAGGCGCTCTCCCCCGCCGATCGCGCCGCCTTCGACCGCGACGGCTACCTCGCCATCCCGGACTTCCTGCCGCCTGCCGCCTTCGCCCCGATGCGCGCCGAGCTCCTCGGCCAGCAGGCCGAGGCGCGGGAATTCGTCGACGGCTACAGCCTGACCCGCCTCATCCCCCTCGATGCGCTGACCCTGCCGGCCCTGCCCGCGACGGCCGAGGCCCTGGCCTGCCCGCGCTACCGCGCGCTGCACGACTATGCCGGCTCCCACCGCCTGCCGCCGCATCGCTTCGTGCAGACGGTCTTCAGCGGCGTCCGCGACGCCCCGCCGGATGTGCAGAGCCACTTCCACACCGACACCTTCCACCCGACGGTGAAGTCGTGGCTCTTCCTCACCGATGTCCCGGGCGATGCGGCGGGCTTCACCTATGTCCCCGGCTCCCATCGCCCGACCCGGCGCCACCTCGCCTGGGAGCGCCGCCTCTCCGTCACCGCGGCGCGGCATGCGGACCGGCTGACCGGCGAGGGCTCGCTCCGCATCGAGGAGGCACGGCTCGCCCGCCTCGGCTATCCGCCGCCGCGGAAGCTCGCCGTCCAGGCCAATACTCTGGTCATCGCCGATACCAGCGGCTTCCACCGGCGCGGGATCAGCGAGGCCGCGGCCTGCCGCAT
This sequence comes from Belnapia sp., assembly GCF_059504005.1. Classification (NCBI taxonomy): domain Bacteria; kingdom Pseudomonadati; phylum Pseudomonadota; class Alphaproteobacteria; order Acetobacterales; family Roseomonadaceae; genus Belnapia; species Belnapia sp. The sequence goes on from NZ_JCACHU010000157.1 coordinate 19,592, forward strand.
CGCCATCTGGGCCTATGCGCGCGGCAATCCCTTCACGCCCTGGGCCGGGCTTGGCCTAGCCGGCGCGGGGGGATGGAAGGTCAGGGCCTTCTGGGCCGCGCAGGACGCGCTGGCCCGCCTCGCCGGCCGCGGCAATGGCTGGCGCTGGGTCGGCGCCCGCAGCCCGGCGGCGCCGCCCTGACGGTCAGTAGAGGCGGCGCTGCGCCTCGTAGGGGATGACGATCTCGTCCTTGCTGACCAGGTTCAGCAGCGTCCGCGCCCGCTCGTCGAGCTCATCCCGGTCGATGCGCTCGCCGCGCAGCCCGTTGACCTTGCGCTCCATCGAATCCCGCTCCGCCTCGGCCCGCGCCAGCGTGGCCCGGGCCTCGGCGATCTGCTGCTGCTTCTGCTCCCGCGCCAGCAGCCCGCTCTCGCCATGCAGCGAGTGCCAGATGAAATAGCCGCAGAGCAGCGCCAGCCCGACCGGCGGCAGAGCCTCCGCCAGCTTGCGCTTCACCGCACGTCCGAAGGACATGTCCGGAATCCCCCAATCCCCGGCCTATAAGCACCAGCCGGGGCGGGTTTTGGCAAGCGGGATCGGCGGCTTGCCGCCGAATTCCTACCGCCTGAGGATCGTCCGCCCCGCATAGCGCGCCGCGGTGCCGAGCTGCTGCTCGATGCGGATGAGCTGGTTGTACTTGGCGAGCCGGTCCGAGCGGCTGAGCGAGCCCGTCTTGATCTGCCCGCAATTGGTGGCGACGGCGAGGTCGGCGATGGTCGCATCCTCGGTCTCGCCCGAGCGGTGGCTCATCACCGCCTTGTAGCCCGCCCGGTGCGCCATCTCGACGGCCTCGAGCGTCTCGGTCAGCGTGCCGATCTGGTTGACCTTGACCAGGATCGCATTGCCCGTCCCGCTCTCAATCCCCTGGCGCAGCCGCTCCGGGTTGGTGACGAAGAGGTCGTCGCCGACCAGCTGCACCTTGCCGCCGAGCCTCTCGGTCAGCAGCTTCCACCCCGCCCAGTCATCCTCGGACATGCCGTCCTCGATGGAGATGATCGGCCACTTGGCGCAGAGCCCGGCGAGGTAGTCGACCATCCCCGCCTGGTCGAGCGTCTTGCCCTCGCCCTCCATCGTGTAGACGCCGCCCTGGAAGAACTCGGTCGAGGCGCAGTCGAGGGCGAACATGATGTCCTCGCCGACCCGGTGCCCCGCCGCCTCGCAGGCGCGGGCGATGAAGGAGAGCGCTTCGTCCGCCGAGCCGATATTCGGCGCGAAGCCGCCCTCGTCGCCGACATTGGTGTTGTGCCCGGCATCGTGCAGCTGCTTCTTCAGCGCGGCAAAGACCTCGGCGCCGATCCGCACCGCATCCGCCTGCGTGCCGGCCGCGACCGGCATGATCATGAATTCCTGGATGTCGATCGGGTTGTCGGCATGCTGGCCGCCATTGATGATGTTCATCATCGGCACCGGCAGCGTGCGGGCGAAGACGCCGCCGACATAGCGGTAGAGCGGCTGCCCCAGCTCCTCCGCCGCCGCCTTGGCGACCGCGAGCGACACGGCAAGGATCGCATTCGCCCCGAGCCGCGCCTTGTTCGGCGTGCCGTCCAGCTCGATCATCGTCTCGTCGATGCGGACCTGCTCGGTCGGGTCCATCCCCGACAGCGCGTCGAAGATCTCGCCCTCGACATTCGCCACGGCCTTCTGCACGCCCTTGCCGCCGAAGCGCGCCTTGTCGCCGTCCCTGAGCTCGACGGCCTCATGCGCGCCGGTCGAGGCGCCGGAGGGCACGATGGCCCGCCCGATGGCGCCGCTCTCCAGCACCACCTCGGCCTCGACGGTGGGGTTGCCGCGGCTGTCGAGGACCTCGCGGGCGATGATGTCGACGATGGCGGACATGGGGGACCTCCGGCTCTCTCAGCGCGCGGATACCGGCCCCGCCGCCGGGCGGCAAGACCCCAACTTTCCGGGAGAGGCCCGGTCGCGGCCAGGCCTACTTGCCCCCGCCGTCCCCGCCGCCGCCCCCGTCACCTCCGGCATCTCCGCCGTCGTCGTTCCCGCCATCGCCACCGCCGCCGCCATCCCCATGGGCGACGACGCCATCCGGGCTGCCCTCGCCGCCCTCCTCAGGCTCCGACCGCATCGCCATGGCGACCGCCCCGAGCCCGAGGATGACGAGCGGCGCGGCCCAGGCGGCCACCCCCTCCGACGCCAGCCCGCAGGCCACCACGCCGCCGAAGCCGAGCGCCGCCAGGACCAGCGCCTTCCTCACCCGCGCCGGGCGCCCTCGGTGAGCGCCCTGAGCCGCGCCACGGCCAGCTCCAGCGCCGCCACCTTGGCCGAGGCATCGGGCCCGTCGGCCGCGAGCGCCGCATGCGCCTGCTCGATCGCGGTCAGCACGTCGTTGATGGTGGCGAGGTTGCCCTGCGCGGGGTCGTTGTCCCGCCCCTCGGAGAGGCTGCGGAAGATGCTGTAGCGCTCCCCCGCCCCGATCCGCCCGTCATTGCGGAGCGCGGCGAGGAAGCGCGCCTGCTGCGCGTCCAGCCCCTCGCGCCGCGCGCGGATGGCGCCGCGGGTGCCGAGCCCAGGCTCCGGCCCGATCACCGCATGCAGCATGGCGATGACCGCGGCCACATGCGGCTGCCCCTCCTGCACCAGCGCGGCGAGGCTCGGCGCCTCCCGCCGCTGCGCCAGCACCGCCGGCAGGTCGGCCAGTGCCGCGATGCCGGCGAGCCCCGCCGTGCGCACCGGCTCCAGCACCGGCGTGCCGCTCGCGGCCCGGACGGCCTCGAGCCCCCTCGCCGCCGCCTGGGCCAGCGCCTGGCCGTTCCCGACCGTTTCATCCCGCACCCGCTGCCCGGCCGCGGCCTCCGCCAGCACATGGGCATAGTCGCCGAGCGCGGCGAAGGCCGGCGTCAGCACCCGCCCCGCCGCCTCCGCCGCCCCGGCCGGCGGCGCGGTGAAGCGCCCGGCCGGCGCCTGCCGCCCGCCGATGGCGAAGGCGATTGCGTTGTCCTCCCTCAGGGCCATGCGCTCGAACCCGTCCATCCGCCCGATCGCCGCCTCCACCGCGTCATCCGCCTGGTCGAGCGTCTGGGCGAAGCGCAGCGAGGCGGGGGCCGGCGGCTCCGGCCGCTCCCCCATCTGGGCGCAGCCCGCGAGCAGCGGCAGGGCGAGGAGCATCAGGCGAGGCCGGACCATGCGGTGTCCCTTCTGGCTGGTATGCCGCCGAGAGAGACCCCCGGCGGGCGCTCAGGTCAAGCGCAACCGCCGGCACCATGCCGCGCCGTGGCTTTCCCCAAAGTTACAGGAGCATGGAGGACTTTGGAGCGGTTTCCGTTCGCCTCGGCTCGCGAAGCCCGCTCCGGATTGGTGCTTGATCGAGCGAATTCCTCCGACCGGGCAAGTCGACCTGGCCGGAGTTTGCCCTAGACCAGCCGCGCCTGCTTCACCGCCGCCCCGATGAAGCCGCGGAACAGCGGATGCGGCGCGAAGGGCTTCGACAGCAGTTCCGGATGGAACTGCACGCCGATGAACCAGGGATGGTCCGGATACTCAACGATCTCCGGCAGCTCTCCATCCGGCGACATGCCGGAGAAGCGCAGCCCAGCCTCCTCGAGCTGGTCCTTGTAGTTGACGTTGACCTCGAAGCGGTGCCGGTGCCGCTCCTCGATCGTCGCCGCGCCGCCATAGACCTCGCGCACCAGCGACCCTTCGGACAGCTTCGCCGCATAGGCGCCGAGTCGCATCGTCCCGCCGAGGTCGCCCATCGCATTGCGCCGCTCCAGCGCATTGCCGCGCAGCCACTCCGTCATCAGCCCGACCACGGGATGTTCGCAGGGGCCGAACTCGGTCGAGGACGCGCCCTTCAGCCCGACGAGATTGCGCGCCGCCTCGATCACCGCCATCTGCATCCCGAAGCAGATGCCGAAGAAGGGAACCTTCCGCTCGCGGGCGAAGCGCACCGCCTCGATCTTCCCCGGCGTCCCCCGCTCGCCGAAGCCGCCGGGCACGAGGATGCCGCTCGCCCCCTCCAGCCGCTTCACCGCCTCGTCGCCGCGTCGCTCGTCGAAGACGCCGCTGTCGACCCAGTCGAGGTTGACCTTCACGTTGTGCGCGATCCCGCCATGGGTCAGCGCTTCCATCAGGGACTTATAGCTGTCGAGCAGGTTGGTGTACTTGCCGACGACGGCGATGGTGACCTCGCCCTCCGGCTGCTTGATCGAGTGGACGATGCGGTCCCAGCGCCGCATGTCCGGCTCGCCATAGGCCGAAAGGCCGAAATGCCGCAGCACCTCCTGGTCCATGCCCTCGGCATGGTACTGGATCGGCACGTCGTAGATCGTGCTGGCATCCAGCGCCGGGATCACGCTCTCCGGACGGACGTTGCAGAACAGGGCAATCTTTCGCCGCTCGTTCTCCGGGATCGGCCGGTCGCAGCGGCAGAGCAGCACCTGCGGCTGGATGCCCAATCCGAGCAGCTCCTTCACGCTGTGCTGCGTCGGCTTGGTCTTCAGCTCGCCCGCCGAGGAAATGTAGGGCAACAGCGTCAGGTGGACGAAGAGGCTCCGCGTCGGCCCCAGCTCGTTGGCCAGCTGCCGAAGCGCCTCGAGGAAGGGCAGCGACTCGATATCGCCGACCGTGCCGCCCACCTCAACTAGGATGAAGTCGTAGCCATCCGTCTCGGCCTGGACGACTTCCTTGATCTTGTCGGTGATGTGCGGAATCACCTGGACGGTGCCGCCGAGGTAGTCCCCCCGCCGCTCTGCGGCGATGACGTCGGAGTAGATCCGCCCCGTCGTCCAGTTGTCGGCCTTGGTCGCATGCACGCCGGTGAAGCGCTCATAGTGACCGAGATCGAGGTCGGTCTCCGCACCGTCATCGGTGACGAAGACCTCCCCATGCTGATAGGGCGACATGGTCCCCGGATCCACGTTCAGATAGGGATCGAGCTTGCGCAGGCGGATCTTGTATCCGCGTGCCTGCAACAAGGCACCCAAGGATGCCGCTGCGATGCCCTTGCCGAGGGAGGAGACCACGCCGCCGGTGATGAATACGAACCGCGCCATGGGCGCCCTTCATAACCGGCTCCGGCGCGCTCCGCTACCCGGGATGGCACGGTCCAGGGAAGGATCAGCCATGCGGTACGGGGACTTGTAGCCGCGCGACTCGCCTCGGACGGGGCTTCGCCGCTCCCGTGCCCGCCCATCAAGGCCCGAAAGGCCCTTGGAAACCTTCAGTTTGGCCGGAAGCGCGGCAGCTAGTTGGTCGGGACGCTTGGGGCCGCGGGGGTGGCGGGGGCAGCAGGTGCCGTGGCGGCGGGCGGCGGCGGGGCCGCGTCGAGAATCGAGCCGCGCAGCCCCGTGCCCCGCCCGAGCAGCGCCAGCGCCAGCGACAGCACGAAGAAGGCCGTGCCGAGAACCGCCGTCGTCCGGGTCAGCAGGTTGGCCGTCCCCCGCCCGGTCATGAAGGACCCCATCCCCTGGGAGGAGCCGATGCCGAGCCCGCCCCCCTCGCTGCGCTGCAGCAGCACCACCCCGATCAGGGCCAGGGTGACGAAGAGGTGGATGACGAGAAGAACGGTGGCCATGGTCTTGCAACGAGGTCCTGGAGGGGGTGCGGAGGCGCCTTCTACAGGCTTGCCGCGAGCGAAGCCACCCTCCCCTGCGCCACCGCCTCCGCCAGGTCATGGCTGGCGAGGTTCTTCCCCTTCGCCTCCACCTCGAGGTCGGTCCAGGCCAGGTGCCCGGCCGCCCAGTCGTTGATGGCCCGGTTCCACATCCGCTCCGAATGCGCCCGGATCTCCCGCGCCGGCACCCCGGCCGCCACCAGCGCCCCGAAATCGGGCAGGGTGTTGAGGTCGAGCCCGCCCGGCAGCAGCCCCTCCCGCGGCGCGCTGAGGTGTCCCATGGGCCGCACCCCAAGCCAGCTCTCCCTCACCCGCTCGATCCGCGGGTCATCGGGGGCGATGTGCTCGCCCTGCGAATGGCACCAGTGGTGATGCAGGTCGAGCACGATCGGCAGGGTCTCGGCCAGCGGCAGCAGGTCGTCCAGCCCATAGGCGATCTCGTCGTTCTCGACGGTCAGCAGCCCCTGCGTCTCCTCCGACAGCAGGTCGAAGCCCCGCCGGAACCCCTCGATCCCCGGCGCCCGCGCCCCGCCATGGATGTTGATATGCGCCCCCTCCCGGTGCCAGCCGCCGGCGAGGCCGAGCATCCCCATCACCTCGGTATGGTAGTCCAGTTCCTCGACGCTGTTGGCCAGCGCCCGGGGGTTCTCGGTGGACAGCACGCAGAACTGCCCGGGATGCATGGACAGCCGCACCCCCGCCGCCCGCGCCCGCTCGCCGATGGCGGTGAGCCCGCGCTCCACCATCTCCCGCAGCGCCGGCTCCGCGTAGCGCGGCCTGGCGACGGGGTGGGTGTAGACCGGCAGCACGCTCGAGATGATGCGGAGGCACCGCTCGAGCGGCGGCGCTGCGGCTGCCTCCTCCACCTGCGCGGCCAGCGCCGCCATGTTTCCCTTGACCAGGCCGAGCAGCTTCGCCGTCGCCTCCGCCGGCCCGAGCCGGCTGAGCGCCGTGACCGTCGTGTCGCGCAGGTTCATCGAGGCCGCCGGCCGGTCATCGCCCGCCGGCGGCACCCATTTGCAGCACCATCCGATCCGCATGGGCGCCGAACGCATCGCGCGCCCCCGAGGTTCGCCTTGCAAAACCGGCCTTAAGTTGCTATACTGGAATGATCATCGCCCGCGCGCCTCAGCCGAGGAAGACGTCATCAGCCGCGATGCCCTGTACGCCGAGGAGTTCGATCTCGAGCGATACGCCCGGCCTTGGCTGCGGCTCGTAATCCGGCGGTGGCAGGTTGAACTGGGTGTAGACCTGCAGGATGGTCCGGTCGCCCTGCACCTCGTAGCGAACCTGCATCCGGAAGCCATCCTCCGGGGTGACCCGGAAGGCTTCAGTGCCGATGAAGATCGGCGGGGGCGTGTCCTGGGGCAGGAAGGAGCTGCAGTAGCCGGACAGGTCGAGCACATCGCCATCGGCGTGCCGGAAGTCGGTGACGATGTCCCTGTTGCTGGGGCCGATGCCGGTATCCAAGGTCGTTCCGGATATGTCCTCCCGATTGAACAGGAAGCGGTCGGCGCCTGCCCCGCCGGTCAGGCGATCGAGGTCATACCCGCCCTGCAGCGTGTCGTCTCCTGTGCCGCCCTCGATGGTATCCTTCCCGCCTCCGCCCCGGATGCTGTCCCGTCCGGCGCCGCCGTGGAGCCAGTTGTCGCCATCATACCGCTCGAAAGCCTCGGCACCGGAGGGGCTTGGCGGGCCGTAGCCCCAGCCGATGATGATGTCGTTCCCCGCGCCGCCGAAGGCGGTATCCTCGCCATAGCCGCCCCAGACGACGTCATTCCCGCCGCCGGCGAGGAGCAGGTTGCGGCCTGGCGTGCCGTCGTATTCGGGCGGGTTCGGGCCGCCGCCGGACGCGTCGCCCACGACCAAATCATCCCCGGCGCCGCCGGAGACGAGATCGTCGCCCGCACCGCCGAACACGCTGTCATTGCCGTCGCCGCCGAAGACGGCGTCCTGGCCCCCCAGGCCGTCCAGGCGGTCGGCACCGCCGAAGCCCGTGAGGAGATCGTTGCTATCCGTCCCGGACAGGCTGTCGGCACCGGCGCGGCCTAATCGGATGCTCATCGGGTTTCCTCTGGGAAGTCCATGCTTCTGCATCGATCTTGCCCATCCGTAACCCGGCGGCGATCCGCACCGAACCTGTTTTCCAGCCAGCCTGGCCGGTTCGGCTTCAACTTCCTTTGACGGTGCCTCTATACGGCCTCAATTCCTCAGTCGACGGCTCAAACCACTAAGATCGGCGACGAAAGCCACAGCCAGCCTCAACCGATTGAGGGAATTGAAGCGAGATGGCGGCCCACCATCAGGCCTCGACCACCACATACTCATCCTCGACCTTCACGGGGAAGGTCTCCGCCACATAGGGCCCCTCGATCAGCGCCGCCCCGCTCGTCACCTGCGCCGGGAACTGCCTGACCTGCACCCGCTTCGGGTCGAACCAGGACTTGCCGGTGCGGATGTCGAACTCCCAGTAATGCCAGGGGCAGCGGACCATCTCACCCCGCCGCGCATAGCGGTAGACGCCCGGCTCGGGGCTATCGACATGGCCCGAGACCAACCCGGCGCAGAGGCTGCCGCCCTGGTGCGGGCAGCGGTCGCTCAGGGCGTAGAAGGCGCCGCCGAGGTTGAAGACGACGATCCGCTTCCCCTCCGCCTCCACCAGCTTCCGCCCGCCGGCCGGGATCTCCCCCACCGGCGCCACCACGATCCGCGCCACCGCCTTAGAAGCCGTAGAGCGCCCGCGCATTGCCCCCGTAGATCGCCTGCCGCCGCTCGGCCGGGATCACGCCGGGGATGGCCGCGCGCGGGTCGTCGAAGTCCCAGTGCGGATAGTCGCTGGCGAAGAGGATGCGGTCCCAGCCCACCCATTCGCAGATGTCGAGGATATGCTGCCCCCGCTCCGGCTCCTCCATCGGCTGGGTCGAGACCCAGATATGCTCGCGGATGTACTCGGAGGGCGCCCGCTTGAGGTGCGGCACCTCGCTCTTCAGGTGTCGCCAGTGCTTGTCGAGCCGCCAGCCGACCGAGGGCAGCCAGGCGAAGCCGCACTCGATCAGCACGACCTTGAGGCCGGGGAGGCGCTCGAATACCCCCTCGGTGACGAGGGAGATCACCTGGTTCTGGCAGGAGGTCGCATGCTCGCTCACCTCCTCGATGTAGAAGGAGGGCCAGCCGCCATTGGTCATCGCCCAGCCGCTATAGCCGAAGGCGTGGAAGGCGACCGGCAGCCCCGCCTCCACCGCCGCCTCGTAGATCGGCCAGTAGCGCGGGTTGCCGGCCGGCTCCGCCGTGCGGCTCATCATCAGCACCTGGCAGAAATTCGGGTCGCCGGCGCGTTTCCGGATCTCTGCCGCCGAGGCCTGCGGGTCCTCATAGGGCACGACGACGCTGCCGCGGAGCCGTGGCTCGCGCCGCAGCCAGGCCTCGAGCTGCCACTCGTTCGTCGCATGCGCCATGGCGGCGGAGAAGGCGTTGTTCCGGTCTCCCTGCCCGCTCGGCTGCAAGGGGTTCAGCACCCCGACGTCGATCCCGTAATTGTCGAGCAGCTGGAAGCGCAGGAAATCGAGGTCCGAGGCCGGCGCCCCGCCCGTCGGCGGCCAGGCGTCGCGCCGCGAGGCCAGGGGCTGCGCCTTCGGGAAGGGCGGCTGCCCCGCGGTGAAGCCATGCCGCGCCCGCATTCCCCAGGTCTGGAAGTGGTCCCACCAGCGCTCGCTGAGGAAGGGCCGCAGGGCCTCCGGGTTGTCGGGACGCGGATGGATATCGACGTCCACCAGGCCCTGCGTCGCGGCGGTCGGCTTGCCAGGGGCGGCGATCGGCTGGATCACGTTCATGCCACGACTCCTTCGCTGAGGCGCTGATAGGTGGCGAGCGGGTTGTCCCGCATGAGCTTCGGCCAGAGGCTCTCCGGGATGCCAGCCGGCATGGCGGCATCCCCCTCATACTGCCAGTGGGGCCAGTCGGAGGCCCAGAGCAGCAACGCATCGGAGCGCAACTGGTCCATCACCCGCTGCACGATGGCGCCATCCTCCGGGGCGTCCAGCGGCTGGACGGTGAGCCGCACCTGGTCCCGCACGATCTCCGCCGGCAGCCGGTCGACCCAGGGCACCTCAAAGCGCACGCCCTTCCAGGTCTTCTGCAGCCGCCAGAGGAAGCTCGGCAGCCAGGAGACGCCGGATTCCAGCAGCACCACCCGCAGGTCGGGAAATTTGGAGAAGGCGCCCTCGGTGATGAGGCTCGCCAGCGTGCTCTGGAAGGCCTGCTGGTTGGCTGCGTATTCCTCGAGATACCAGCTGGTCCAGCCGACCGAGGTCTGCGGGTGCCGGTAGGCGCTGCCGGCATGGATGCCGAGCGGCAGCCCGTGCCGCACGCAGGCCTCGAGGACCGGCCAGAATTGCCGCCGCCCGAGCGGCACCTCCCCCATCGCCAGCGCCAGCACCTGGACGAAGCGCCGGTCGGGCGCCAGCCGCTCGATCTCGGCGACCGCGGCCTCGACGCTCTGCAGCGGCAGCACGATGGAGGCCCGCAGCCGCGCGTCTCGGTCGAGCCACTCCGCCCGGGTCCAGTCGTTCAGCGCCTGGGTGAAGGCCGCGGCCATGTCCTCGTTGAAGACGAGCTGCACGCCATAGAGCGGGTTGAGGATGCCGAGCGCCGTCCCCAACCGGTCCAGCGACTGCGCCTGGAGCTGCCCGACCGTCGCCGCGCCGCGCCCATCCGCCCCGCGCCAGTCCGCCCGGATGGTCTTCGGCGAGCGGACCGGCCAGGACTGGGTGTCGAGGGTAGTGATCCCCCGCTCCGCCACCTGGTCGCGCCAGAACTCGTCCATATAGGGGGCGAGCGCGGTCATGCCCGGCACCATCGGGTGCAGGTCGCAGTCGATCGGGCGGAACCGGCCATACATCGGCGCCATCACCCTCCCAGTTCCGCGAGCCCAAGGAAGGCCGCGGCCAATCTTGCCTGGCCCTCGAACATCGCGCGGCCGGAGACGGTATCACACCCCGCCGCGGCCGCCGCGTCCAGCAGCGCCGTGCGCTCCGGGTTCGGGACGACATCCGCCACCACCTGGCCGGGCGAGAGCCGCCCCGGCTCCACCGCCAGCGCATCGCCGGGGCGGAGCCCGAGCGGCGTCGCATTGACGACGAGGCCCTGCCCCGCCGGATCCGCCGGGCCCGTCGCCACCGCGCAGCCGGGGAAGGCGGCCGCCACCGCCTCGGCCAGCGCCCCGGCCCGGCCCGGCGCCGGGTCGGAGAGGACGAGCGAGGCCAACCCCGCCCGCGCCAAGGCAAAGGCGATCGCCCTCCCCGCCCCGCCGCAGCCGAGCTGGAGGGCACGCATCCCCGCCGGCTCGTGCCCCTCGGCGCGGAGCCCGGCGACGAAGCCCTCGCCGTCGAACATCTCGCCCTCCCAACTGCCATCAGCCCGCCGCCGCACGGTGTTCACGGCGCCCGCCAGCCGCGCCAGCGGCCCGAGCGCATCGAGCAGCGGCACCACCGCCTGCTTGTGCGGCATGGTGAGCACGACCCCGTCGAGGTTGCGGATGCGCGCAAGCCCCCGCCATGCGGCGGCGAGGTCGCCAGCCGCCACCTCCATCGGCAGGAAGGCCGCATCCAGCCCCGCCCGCGCGAAGGCCGCGTTCCACCACTCCGGCGAGCGCACCACCCCGACCGGGTCGCCGAGGATGGCGAAGAGCCGGGCCCGACCGGTGATCGGCATGCTGCACCCCTTCCGCTGTCCGCGCGCCTCGCCCATCCTCGCCCCGGAGATCGCGCGGAGGAAGGCATGGCGAGCGGCAAGAGGCCGGTGGCGCTGGTGACGGGGGCGCGGCGCGGCATGGGGGCGGCGACCTGCATCGCCCTCGCCGGCGCCGGCTACGACATCATCGCCATCGACAAGGAGCTGGAGGGGGCACGGGAGACCGGCCATGCCGTGGTCGCCGCCGGCGGCGACTTCGACTTCCGCTTCTGCGACCTGGCCGATCCGGAGGCGGTGGCGCGGATCGCGGAGCTCGCCTGGGAGATCGGCGGCGGCGTCGAGGCGGTGGTGAACAATGCCGGCGTCGGCACCCTGGTCCGCGGCGACCTGCTCGAGCTGGCGCCGGAAAGCTGGGAGCGGGCGCTCGCGGTCAATACCCGCGCGCCCTTCTTCCTCACCCAGGCGCTGGCGAAGCAGATGGTGGCGGCGGAGGCGCCGCGGCGCGGGCCGCGCGGCATCGTCTTCGTCACCTCGGCCAATGCGGTGCTCGCCAGCCCGGACAGGGCGGATTACAGCGCGAGCAAGGCCGCGCTTTCCATGGTCGCCCGCTGCTTCGCCCTGCGCCTCGCCGAGGACGGCATCCCCGTCTACGAGGTCCGCCCCGGCGTCATCCGCACGGCGATGACGGAAGCTGTGGCCGAACGCTACAGCCAGCGCATCGCGGACGGCCTGTCGCCGATCCGCCGCTGGGGCGAGGCAGAGGACGTGGGGCGGGCGGTGACCGGCCTGCTCTCGGGCGCCATCCCTTTCTCCACCGGCGATGCCTTCCATGTCGATGGCGGGCTGCATATCGGCCGGCTCTAGCCTCGCCGCCTCCGGCTAATCGATATGGATGTTGGCGAGCCGGGCGACCTCGGCGTTGACCGCGATCTCGCGCGGGATGCGCTCGCGGAACTCGGCCGGCCCCTCGCCCTCCACCACGCCGCCCGACTCCTCGATGCGGCCGATGATCTCGGGCCGGCGCAGCAACCCCTGCACATCCGAGGCGATGCGGGCGACGAGCGCTTCGGGCAGGCCGCCGGGCGCGGCGAAGCTGTACCAGGGCGAGGTGTCGCGGATCGGCACGCCCTGCTCCGCCATGGTCGGCACATCCGGGAAGGCGCGGGCGCGGCGGGGCGCGGCGATGGCGATCGGGCGGAGCTTGCCGTCGCGGGCAAGGCCGATGGCGCCGGAGAGCGTCGAGAAGGTGATCGGCACCCGGCCGCCGATCACGTCCTGCATCGCCGGCACGGCGCCGCGATAGGGCACATGGGTCAGCTCGATCCGCGCCGCGCGCATGAACATCTCGGTGGCGAAGTGGCCCGAGGTGGCGACGCCCGAGGTCGCGGCGGCCAGGCCCGGTTGCCGGCGCGCGGCGGCGATCACGTCCTGCAGATCGCGGTAGGGCTGGTCGGCGCCGGTGAAGAGCACCGTAGGCGAGGAATAGATGACGACGATCGGGGTGACGTCGCGCAGCGTATCGAAGGGCAGGCGGGCGAAGACGGCGGGGTTGCTCGTCAGGTTGCTGGTGCAGAGCAGCAGGGTGTAGCCGTCGGGCGGTGACTTCGTCAGCGCCTCGACGGCGATGTTCTGCGATGCGCCGGGGCGGTTCTCCACCACCAGCGGCTGGCCCCAGAGCGCCTGCAGCGGTTCCTGCAGGAGGCGGGCGGCGAAGTCGGTGGGGCCGCCGGCGGGGAAGCCGACCAGCAGGCGGATCGGCCGGTCAGGCCAGGCCGGCTGGGCGCGGGCGGCGGCGGACAGCGTGAGGCCGGCGGCGGCGAGCACCCCGCGTCGGTCGAGCATGGCGTTTCCCCGTCCCTGTCGTTGCGGCAAGCATTCGCCTTGCGGACCGGCCCGTCAAGCAAGCCCGGGCGGGGCAAACCGCGCAAGAAGCGGGACCCGATGCGGCAAGCGGCGAGGACCGAGCGGCATGCCGGCCGCTGCCATCCGCCGCAGCCCCAGGGCGTCGATCGATGCCGGCAGCGTCGCGGGGCGGCACGCGGCCTGGCGATCAGCTTCGCAGGAAGGGGTTGCCGCGCCGCTCCTGGCCGAAGCTCGAGCCGGGGCCATGGCCGCAGAGAAAGGCGATGTCGTCGCCGAGCGGCAGCAGCTTCCCATGGATCGCCGCAAGCAGGGCTGCCTGGTCGCCATAGGCGAAGTCGGTGCGGCCGACGGAGCCGCGAAACAGCACGTCGCCGACCACGGCGACGCGCAATGCCTTCTGGACGAAGACGACATGCCCGGGCGTATGGCCCGGGCAGTGCAGGACGTCGAAGGCTTTGCCGCCGATCGGGACCACGTCGCCCTCGGCGAGCCACTGGTCGGGGACAAGGTTGCGGGCGGTCATGCCGTATTTGGCCGCCTGCTCTTCCAGCCCTTCGAGCAGGAAGGCATCGCGCCGGTCGGGGCCGATGACGGGCGGCGTGCCGGGCAGCGCCGCCTTCAGCTCCACCGCGCCGCCGGCATGGTCCATATGGCCATGCGTGAGGAGGATACTCTCGACGGACAGCTTCAGCTCGCCGATGGCGGCGAGGATGCGGTCCACCTCCCCGCCCGGGTCGATGACGCTGCCGCGGAGGCTCGCCTCGTCCCAGAGCAGGGTGCAGTTCTGCTGGAAGGGCGTGACGGGGATGACGGCGGCCTTGAGCATGGGCCGAGCCTAGGCACCCCTCCCCGTCCCGGCAAGCGGGCTGGACGGGCAAGCCCATGCGACGCAGCCTCGCGCGATGCTGGACTCGATGCGCGGCGGCGCCCTTCCGCCACGGGCCGTCGGCCTGATGCTGCTTCTCTGCCTCGTATGGGGGCTCAACCTGGTGGCGATGAAGCTCGGCAACCAGGGCATCCCGCCGGTGCTGCAGGCGGGGCTGCGCTCGCTGATCGCGGCCGTGCTGCTGCTTGCCTGGTGCCGGTGGCGGGGGATCGGCTTCGGCCTCTGGCGCCGGGACGGGACGCTCGGACCGGGGGTGCTGGCGGGGCTGCTCTTCGCCGTTGAATTCGTCGCGCTCTTCATTGGGGTCGGGCTGACGACGGCATCGCGCGGCGTCGTCTTCCTCTACGGCGCGCCCTTCTTCGTGGCGCTCGGGGCGCACTGGCTGATCCCGGATGACCGGCTGACGCGGGCCAAGGCCATCGGCCTGCTGGTGGCCTTCGGCGGGCTGGTGCTGGCCTTCATCGAGGGGCTCTTCGCCCCGGCGGGGGAGCAGGCGCTGCTGGGCGACCTGCTCTGCCTGCTGGCGGGGGCGCTCTGGGGGGCGACGACGGTGCTGGTGAAGGCCTCGGCGCTGCGGCGAGCGCCGGCGATGCTGGTGCTGCTCTACCAGCTCGCCGTCTCGGCGCCGCTGCTGCTGCTGGCCTCGCTCCTGCTCGGCGAGGCTTGGCAGATCGATGCGCGGCCGCTCGTCATCGGCGCGCTGCTTTACCAAGCGGCGGGGATTGCGGGGGCCAGCTACGCCCTCTGGTTCTGGCTGGTCTCGCAGTATTCCGCCTCGCGGCTGGCGGCCTTCAGCGTGCTGACGCCGATCTTCGGGGTGATGGCGGGGGCGGTGCTGCTGGGGGAGCCGCTCGGGCGGCTCTTCGGCGTCGCGCTGGGGCTGGTGGTGCTCGGCCTCTGGCTGGTGAACCGCCCTGCCCGTGCGGTCGCCAGGACGGGATGAAAAGCGGTCCATCTGCGCGGTTATGAGGCAGACTGGGGTGGCAACGCCGTGACCCCGGCCCCCGGCCGCTGGCACGCATCTCGCAAAGCCTTTCTTCGCGGCTCGCCGTCGCCCTTTGCGCGGCGAAGCGGCTGCCTGCCGCACAGGCTTCGGAGACCCGTGGGGGTGCAACCCTCGGGCTCGGGAGCCAAGGCCTGAAGAAGGAAGGAATACCAGTGACCTCGACCTCTCCCACGATCACGCGGCGCGCGGCGCTGGGCGGCCTCGGCGCCGCGCTCGCCATGCCGGCCCTTCGCCCCGCCTTCGGCCAGGGCACCCCGATCAAGGTCGGCGTTCTGCACTCCCTCTCCGGCACCATGGCGATCAGCGAGACGGCGCTGCGCGACACGGTGCTGATGATGGTCGACTGGGCGAATGCCAAGGGCGGCGTGATGGGCCGCAAGGTCGAGGCGGTGGTGGTCGACCCGGCCTCCAACTGGCCGCTCTTCGCCGAGAAGGCGCGCGAGCTGCTGCAGGTCCACAAGGTGGACGTGACCTTCGGCTGCTGGACCTCGGTCTCGCGCAAATCCGTGCTGCCGGTCTTCGAGGAGCTGAACGGCATGCTCTTCTACCCCGTCCAGTACGAGGGCGAGGAGCAGAGCAAGAACATCTTCTACACCGGCGCCGCGCCGAACCAGCAGGCGATCCCGGCCGTCGAGTACCTGATGTCGAAGGATGGCGGCGAGGCGAAGCGCATCGCCCTCCTCGGCACCGACTACGTCTATCCGCGGACGACCAACCGCATCCTGCGCGGCTTCCTCCAGTCCAAGGGGATCGGCGAGGGCGACATCATGGAGGAGTACACGCCCTTCGGCCACAGCGACTGGCAGGGCATCGTCGCGCGGGTGAAGCGCTTCGCCTCCGAGGGCAAGAAGACGGCGATCGTCTCGACCATCAACGGCGACGCCAACGTCCCCTTCTACCGCGAGCTCGGCAACCAGGGCATCAAGGCCGAGGACATCCCCTGCATCGCCTTCTCGGTCGGCGAGGAGGAGCTGGCGGGCATCGACACCAAGCCGCTGGTCGGCCACCTGGCGGCGTGGAACTACTTCATGTCCGTCCCCGGCACGCCGAACACCGAGTTCAAGCAGCTCTGGCAGAGCTACATCAAGAACCCGAAGCGCGTGACCAACGACCCGATGGAGGCCACCTATACCGGCTTCCGCATGTGGACCCAGGCTGTCGACAAGGCCAAGTCCACCAAGGTCGACGATGTCCGCGCGGCGATGATCGGCCAGAAGCTGATGGCCCCCTGCGGCTATGAGGAGGAGATGCTGCCGAACCATCACCTCTCGAAGCCGGTGCTGATCGGCGAGGTGCAGGAGGATGGGCAGTTCAACATCGTCTGGAAGACGCCGGATGCGGTGAAGGCGGAGAACTGGTCGCCCTTCATCCCCGAGAATGCCAACCGGCGTCGCTGAGCCTGGCGGCGGCGCCGGGAGGCTCCGGCGCCGCCTCGTCCTGAAAGTCGATATGAGACAGTTCTTCCTGGCCCTGGGCCTGGTGCTCTGGCTGGCGCTGCCGGCCCGGGCGCAGGACGCCTTCACCGCCGCCCTGCCTGGCCTTGCCGGCGGCTTCGGCGACGTCGCCACCTCGGTCGAGCAGCTCGGCGCGCTCGGCGACCCGCGGGCGCTGCCCGTGCTGCGGGCGCTGCAGGAGGGCAGGCTGCAGAAGACGGCCGATGGCCGGGTGCTGCTGCCCGGCGGCCTGGATGCAGCGACGGGGCGGGCTGTCGATGCCCCGGCGGCGGAGACGGTGCGGCTGAACAACCGGGTGCGGCAGGCACTGCGCGGGGCGCTCGGGCGGCTGCAGCTCGTCTCGCCGGATGCGGCGGAGCGCGGCGCGGCGGCGGAGGCCATCTTCCGCGCGCGGAGCGCCGAGGACGTGCCGCTGCTGCAGGCCGCCATCGGGCGCGAGGCGGATGCAGCGGTGCGCGCGAAGATGGTGCTGGCGCTGGCCGCGGCGCAACTCGTCGCCCCGGATGAGGAGGCGAAGCGGGCGGCGGTCGCGCGGCTCGGCGCGGCGGGCACGGTCGAGGCGCGGGCGCTGCTGCTGGAGGCGCGGGCGGCCAATCCGGGGATGGCGACGGCGATCGACGTCTCGGTCGCCACCATCGACCGGGCGCTCTCGCTTCGACGGGCGGCGGAGACGCTGTTCCAGGGCCTCTCCCTCGGCTCGGTCCTGCTGCTGGCCGCACTTGGCCTTGCCGTCACCTTCGGGGTGATGGGCGTGATCAACATGGCGCATGGCGAGTTCGTCATGCTCGGCGCCTATGCGACCTTCCTGGTGCAGGAGGCCTGCCGCGGCATCCCCTGGCTGGCGCCCTGGTCCCTGCCCCTCTCGGTGCCGGCGGCCTTCCTGGTCGCGGCGGCGGCGGGGGCGGTGCTGGAGCGGGGGCTGATCCGGCATCTCTACGGAAGGCCGCTCGAGACGCTGCTGATGACCTTCGGCGTGGGGATGATGCTGCAGCAGGCGGTGCGGACCATCTTCGGGGCGCAGAACCGCGAGGTCACCTCGCCGGCCTGGATGCAGGGAACGCTGATGCTGCCGGGCGGCATCGCGGTGACGCAGAACCGGCTCTGGATCATCGTCTTCGGCGTCGCCGTGCTGCTGCTGGTGGTCGCGGCCATCCGCTTCACCCGCTTCGGGCTCGAGATGCGGGCGGTGGTGCAGAACCGGCGGATCGCGGCGACCATGGGCATCCGCACGGGGCGGGTGGATGCCCTGACCTTTGCCTTCGGGTCGGGCATCGCGGGCATGGCCGGGGTGGCGGTGAGCCAGATCGACAATGTCTCGCCCAATCTCGGCACGGGCTACATCATCGACAGCTTCATGGTCGTCGTCTTCGGCGGCGTCGGCTCGCTGGCGGGGACGTTGGTCGGGGCGCTGACGCTCGGCGTCGTCAACAAGGTGCTGGAGCCCTATGCGGGGGCGGTGCTGGCCAAGGTCTTCGTCCTCATCGCCATCATGCTGTTCATCCAGCGGCGGCCGCGGGGGCTCTTCGCACTCAAGGGCAGGGCGGCGGAATCATGAGCGCGTCCCTGGCGGCGCCCGCGCCGGGCGGGTTCGGGCGGCTGACGCTGCGGCTGGTGCTGGTCGGCGCCGTGCTGGTGCTGGCGGCGCTGCCGGCGCTGAACCGGCTGCCGGCGGAGAATGCGCTGCATGTCTCCGACTTCATCGTCACCGTCACCGGCAAGTGGATCACCTATGCGATCCTGGCCCTCGCCATCGACCTGGCCTGGGGCTATGCCGGCATCCTCTCGCTCGGGCATGGCGCCTTCTTCGCGCTCGGCGGCTATGCGATCGGCATGCACCTGATGCGGCTGATCGGGCCGCGGGGCGTCTACGGCCATCCGGTGCTGCCGGACTTCATGGTCTTCCTCGGCTACAAGGAACTGCCCTGGTATTGGCTTGGCTTCGACCACTTCCCCTTCGCCATCCTGATGGCGGTGGCGGTGCCGGGGGCGCTGGCGGGCGTCGTCGGCTACCTCGCCTTCCGCAGCCGGATCACGGGCGTCTACCTCTCCATCATCACCCAGGCGCTGACCTACGCGCTGATGCTGGCCTTCTTCCGCAACGACATGGGCTTCGGCGGCAATAACGGCTTCACCGACTTCAAGGAGCTGCTGGGGATGCCGTTCAACACGCCCGCCGCCCGGAGCGCGCTGTTCTATGCCTCGCTGCTGCTGCTGCTCGGGGCGCTGTGGCTGTGTTCAATGGTCGTGCGCTCGAAGCTCGGGCGGGTGCTGGTCGCCATTCGCGATGCGGAGAGCCGGGTGCGCTTCCTCGGCTATGACGTGACGCAGCACAAGCTCTTCGTCTTCGTGCTCTCGGCGATGATCGCGGGGCTGGCTGGTGCGCTCTACGTGCCGCAGGTCGGCATCATCAACCCGGGCGAGTTCAGCCCGGGGAACAGCATCGAGGCGGTGATCTGGGTCGCGGTCGGCGGGCGGGGGACGCTGGTGGGCGCGCTGCTCGGCGCCTTCTCGGTCAATGCGCTGAAGACCTGGCTGACGACCGTGGCACCGGATCTCTGGCTCTTCGCGCTGGGCGGGCTCTTCGTCGCGGTGACGCTCTTCCTGCCGCGCGGGTTGATCGGGTTGTTCTCGAGGGCAGAGCGATGAGCGAGCCGGTCCTCTATCTCGACGGCGTCTCGGTCGTCTTCGACGGGTTCCGGGCGCTGAACAACCTCTCCCTCATCGTCGATGCGGGGGAGTTGCGCGCCATCATCGGGCCGAACGGCGCCGGCAAGACGACGATGATGGATGTCATCACCGGCAAGACGCGGCCGACGGCGGGCGTGGTGCGCTTCCGCGAGCATGACCTGACCAGGCTCGACGAGGCGAGCATCGCCAATCTCGGCATCGGGCGGAAGTTCCAGAAGCCGACGATGTTCGATGCGCTGACGGTCTTTGAGAACCTGGAGCTCGCCCTGAAGGCGCCGCGGGGGCCCATCGCCTGCCTGCGCTGGGTGCTCACCGGCGAGGCGCGCCGGCGGATCGAGGCGGTGATGGAGGAGGTCGGCCTTTCCGCCCGGGCGCAGGACCGGGCCGCGATCCTCAGCCACGGCCAGCGGCAATGGCTTGAGATCGGCATGCTGCTGATGCAGGACCCGGAGCTGCTGCTAGTGGACGAGCCGGTGGCGGGCATGACCGATCAGGAGACGGAGCATACTGCCGCCCTCCTCCTCCGCATCGCGGGACAGCGGAGCGTCGTCGTCGTCGAGCACGACCTGGAGTTCGTGCGGGCGCTGGGTAGCAAGGTGACGGTGCTCTGCGAGGGCTCGATGCTCTCCGAGGGCAGCATCGACCATGTGCAGAACGACCCGCGGGTCATCGAAGTCTATCTGGGGCGCTAGGCGATGCTCAAGGTCGAGGCCATCGATCTTTCCTACGGCGCCTCGCGCTGCCTGCGCGGCGTCTCGCTGGAGGCCGATCCGGGGCGGATCACCTGCGTGCTGGGGCGGAACGGCGTCGGCAAGTCCTCGCTGATGCGGGCGATCGTCGGGCTGGAACGCATCCAGGGCGGGCGGATCCTGTGGGAGGGCCGCGACGTCGCCGGGATGGCGCCGGCGGAGCGGGCGCGGGCGGGCATCGGCTACGTGCCGCAGGGGCGGGAGATCTTCCCCTTCCTCACTGTGCAGGAGAACCTGGAGACGGCGCTCGCCGCGGCGCCGCGCGGGAGCAAGGTGCCGGAGGATGAGATCTTCGCCCTCTTCCCCATCCTGAAGCAGTTCCTGAAGCGCCGCGGCGGCGACCTCTCGGGCGGGCAGCAGCAGCAGCTCGCCATCGCGCGGGCGCTGACGGCGCGGCCCCGCCTGCTGATCCTCGATGAGCCGACCGAGGGCATCCAGCCCTCCGTCATCAAGGACATCGCCCGGGTGATCCGCCTGCTGGCGCGGGAGAAGGGCATCGCCCTGGTGCTGGTCGAGCAGTATTTCGAATTCGCCCGCGAGCTGGCCGACCGCATCGTGGTGATGGTGCGCGGCGAGGTGGCGCTCGGCGGCCCGGTCGAGGCGTTGGAGGACGAGGCGGTGCGGCGGCTACTGACCGTGTAGCCCGCCGCGCAGCACGACCGGGATCTTCATATAGCGCACCCCGTTGCTCTCGGCCGGCGGGAAGCGCCCGGCGCGCATGTTCACCTGGATCGAGGGCAGCAGCAGCAGGGGCAGCGGGAGCTTGGCGTCCTTGCCCTCGCGCATGGCGACGAACTCCTCCTCCGTGACTCCATCTCGTACATGCGGGTTGCGGGCGCGCTGCTCGGCGACGGTGCTCTCCCAGGCGAAGTGGTCCCGCCCGGGCGCCTTGTAGTCATGCGCGGTGAAGAGCCGCGTCTCCGGCGGCAGGGCGAGCAGGCGGCGGATGCTGCGCCAGAGGGTGCGGGCGTCGCCGCCGGGGAAGTCGCAGCGGGCGGTGCCGTAATCGGGCATGAAGAGCGTGTCGCCGATGAAGGCGGCGTCGCCGATGCGGTAGGCGATGCAGGCGGGGGTGTGGCCGGGGACGTGGATTACCTCGGCCTCGAGGCCGCCGAGGCGGAAGCGCTCGCCATCGGCGAAGAGGTGGTCGAAGTCGCCGCCGTCCGGCGCCAGGTCGCCGGCATCGAAGACCGGGCGGAAGATCGCCTGGACATCGCGGATCCCCTCGCCGATGCCGATCCGCGCGCCGGTGCGGGCCTTGATGTAGGGTGCGGCGGTGAGGTGGTCGGCATGCACATGGGTCTCCAGCACCCAGGCGAGCCGTGCGCCCTCCTCTTCCGCCGCCCGAAGGATGGCGTCGGCGCCGGCGGTGTCGGCGGTGCCGGCGCGGTTCTCCCAGTCGAGCACCGGGTCGATGACGGCGCCCTCGCCGCTCGCCCTGTCCCAGACCAGGTAGCTGACCGTGTTGGTCGCCGCATCGAAGAAGGCCCGGATCGCCGGGCCGGTGCTCTCCACCATGGCATCCATCCCTGCCGAGGCAGGAAGCATGCTGGACTTCGCCCGCGATGTCAGCCCGGAAGGTCGCGGTCCGCGAGGCCGATGCCGCGCTGCATGAAGACCAGGTCGACCCAGCGGCCGAACTTGATCCCGGCCGCCTTCAGCACGCCGGCCTGGCGGAAGCCGAGGGAGACATGCAGGCCGATGGAGCCGACATTGTCGCTGTCGCCGATGAGGGCGAACATCTGGCGGAAGCCGGCCTCCGCGGCGCGTTCCAGCAGCGCCGCGACCAGCGCCTTGCCGACGCCCTGCCCGCGGACGTCGTTGCGGACATAGATGCTGTCCTCCGCCGTGTAGCGATAGGCGGAGCGGTCGCGGAACTGGGCGTAATAGGCGAAGCCGATGATGCCGCTGCCCTCCCCCGCCTCCGCCTCGGCGACAAGCCAGGCCCAGCCGCGGGACTGCACGTCGGAGAGGCGGCGCGCCATCTCGGCCTCGTCGGGCGGCACCTCCTCGAAGGTCCCGGCGCCGTGCTGGACGTGATGGGCATAGATGGCGGTGATGGCCGGAAGGTCGTCGGGGCCGGCATCACGGATGATCATGCAGCTTGTCCTGGCAGGAGAATCGATTGCGCCCTCGTCCTAACCGCGGGGGCCGGGTGGGACAAGCATTCGACTCAGACAGGCAGCCCGAGTTCCGCGGCGAGGCGCTCGGCCAGCGCCAGAAGCGCGCGGTCCCGGCCCGCGGCGGCGACCAGGGAGAGGCCGACCGGGGCGCCCTCGGCGCGGCCGACGGGCAGGCTCACCTCCGGCAGGCCGGCGAGGCCGGCGATGGCGGTGACGCCCATGGTCCGCTCGCGGATGGCGTTCTGCTCGGCCGGGCTGGCGCCGAGCCTCGGCGCCGGCACTGGCGAGGTCGGGTAGGCGAGGACGGCGCCGCCGGCCAACAGCGCGCGCATCC
Organism: Belnapia sp.; assembly: GCF_059504005.1. Taxonomy (NCBI): domain Bacteria; kingdom Pseudomonadati; phylum Pseudomonadota; class Alphaproteobacteria; order Acetobacterales; family Roseomonadaceae; genus Belnapia; species Belnapia sp. Next base: position 41,989 of record NZ_JCACHU010000157.1, read on the forward strand.
GCGCCTGGAAGCCGCGGCGGAAGGCGCGGCCGGCGGCGGCCTTGGCCGGGTCCATCGCGCGGGCGGCCGCGAAACGCTCGGCGACGCCGGGGCCGAATTCGGGCCGCGTCGCCTCGACCCAGGAGCCGAGCGTCGCCCAGGCTTCCTCGGCCTGGACGCAGCGGAAATGCTCGTAGAGCGCATCGAGGCCTTCCGGGGCGACATCGACGCGGAGCGCGCGGCCGAGCAGGCGCTCAAGGGCCAGCATCGGCTCGGCCAGCGCCACGACGGTGGGCGGGACGGCGTTGATCCAGGCATCGTCCACGCGCAGCAGCGGGCCGAGGCCGGGGCCCGTGCCGTCCTCTGGCAGCAGCACGGCGCCGACGCGGGCGAGGACGGAGGCGCGGCCGGCGAACCAGCCCGGCGTGTCGAAGCTCGGGCCGAGGCCGCGGGCGCCGGCGAGGCTGACCGCACCCCAGCTCGGCCGGATGCCGAAGATGCCGCAATAGCTGGCCGGGATGCGGACGGAGCCGCCGGTGTCCGAGCCCATGGCGAAGTCGACGAGGCCCGCGGCGACGGCGGCGGCTGAGCCGCAGGAGGAGCCGCCGGGAAAGCGGTCCGGCGCCGCCGGGTTGCGGGGCGTGCCGTACCAGACATTCTCGCCGGTGAGCCCATAGGCGAGCTCCACCGTCTTGGTCTTGCCCTGCAGCCTGGCGCCGGCCTGGAGCAGGGCCTGGATGACGGGCGCCGTCGCCGCGGCGGGCGGGTTGGTGCGGGCCCAGGCGGGACTACCGTAGCCCGTCGGCTCGCCGGCGACGTCGAAGAGGTCCTTCACCGCGAAGCCGAGCCCGGCCAGCGGGCCGCCCGGCGCGCCTCCAATCTCGAGGCGGGGACCCGGCATGAAGGGGCTGTCGCGGTCGGTCATCGCATCCGGCATGCTGGCCTCCGGGGGGTCGGATCTGTGGCGCCGCGATCCTGCCTGCGGGGGCGGTTGGCGAAAAGGCCGATCTCGTCCGTGCATGGCAGGCATTTCACGGCGCCGGTTGCGTTTTTCATCGCAGCGCAGCATGTAGCGGGGCCATGGACGCCATCGCCCCGAGCCCGAAACCCGCCATCCCCCCGGCCTTTGCCGGCGAGACGGTGACCTGGGTCCATCATTGGACCGATCGGCTCTTCTCCTTCCGCTGCACCCGGGATCCGGGCCTTCGCTTCGTCGCCGGACAGTTCGCCATGATCGGGCTGATGGTCGCAGGCAAGCCGCTGGTGCGGGCCTATTCCATCGTCAGCCCGCCCTGGGACGAGGAGCTGGAATTCCTCTCGATCAAGGTGCAGGACGGGCCGCTGACCTCGCGGCTGCAGCACATCAAGCCGGGCGACACGGTCGTCATCGGCCGCAAGCCGACGGGGACGCTGCTCACCGAGAACCTGCTGCCGGGCAAGACGCTCTGGCTGCTGGCGACGGGCACCGGCCTCGCCCCCTTCCTGTCGCTGATCCGCGAGCCGGATGTCTACGAGCGCTACGAGCATGTCGTCGTCTGCCATACGGTGCGCGAGGTGAAGGAGCTGGCCTACCGGCAACTCATCAGCGAGGAGCTGCCGCGGCATGAATTTCTCGGCGAGATGCTGGCGGGCAAGCTGCTCTACTACCCGAGCGTGACGCGCGAGGCCTTCCAGACCCGGGGGCGGATCACGGACCTGGTCGAATCGGGCAAGGTATTCGCCGATCTCGGCCTACCGCCCCTCTCGCCGGAGCAGGACCGGGTCATGCTGTGCGGGTCCGAGGCGATGAATGCCGAGGTGAAGGCGCTGCTGGAGGCGCGCGGGTTCGTCGAAGGATCGAACAACGAGCCGGGCAGCTACGTTCTCGAGAAGGCCTTTGTCACCAAATAGGTGACGGCAAATCCATGCCTCGTCCATGAAGCGCGCGGGGCAGCGGCGCCCCGGGGGCGGCCCGCCGGGGCCGGAATGAGCGGGGCATCCGCCCATTTCGCCAGGGACTTGCGCCCAGGCCGGGACTTGCCTTGCCTTTCCCCGCAGCCGTTGCCATCCTGTTAACAGTTGATCCCGGCCAGGCTGCGCGATATGGCGCCCGGGGACGGCAGCCGGGCCCCTTCCCGGCATGTCGCCCGGCGTGTCTTCGGTGCCGAATGGCCAGGGGGGAAAGGGCAGGAAATGAGCGCGCATACGGCAGTCTCCAGTGCCGGGGCCAAGGCGGCCCCGATGACCAAGGAGGAGCGGAAGGTCATCCTGGCCTCCTCCCTCGGCACCGTCTTCGAATGGTACGACTTCTACCTCTTCGGCTCGCTGGCCGCGGTGATCGCGGCGAACTTCTTCAACCCGCTCGGCGCCGACGGGCAGCCGATGTTCAACGAGGCGACCCGGAACATCTTCGCCCTGCTGGCCTTCGCCGCGGGCTTCCTGGTGCGGCCCTTCGGCGCACTGGTCTTCGGCCGGCTCGGCGACTTGGTGGGACGCAAATACACCTTCCTCATGACCATCGTGATCATGGGCGCCAGCACCTTCATCGTCGGCATCCTGCCCACCTCGGCGGATATCGGCATCGCGGCGGCGGTGATCCTCATCATCCTCCGCATGCTGCAGGGCCTGGCGCTCGGCGGCGAATACGGCGGCGCCGCGACCTATGTGGCGGAGCACGCGCCGAACGGGCGGCGGGGCTTCTACACCTCCTTCATCCAGATCACGGCGACGGCCGGCCTGTTCCTCTCACTGCTGGTGATCCTCTTCACCCAGCTCGCGGTCGGCGATGCGGCCTTCCGGGCCTGGGGCTGGCGCATTCCCTTCCTCGTCTCCGTCCTGCTGCTCGGCATCTCCGTCTGGATCCGCATGCAGATGGAGGAGAGTCCGGCCTTCAAAAAGATGAAGTCCGAGGGCACCGGCTCCAAGGCGCCGCTGTCGGAGGCCTTCGGCCAGTGGAAGAACGCCAAGGTCGCGCTCTTCGCCCTGCTCGGCCTCGTCATGGGCCAGGCGGTGGTCTGGTACACCGGCCAGTTCTATGCGCTTTTCTTCATGGGCAGCGTGCTGAAGGTCGACGGCTTCACCACCAACATGCTGATCGCCTGGTCGCTGCTGCTGGGCTCGGGCGGCTTCGTCCTCTTCGGCTGGCTCTCCGACAAGATCGGCCGCAAGCCGATCATCCTCGGCGGCTGCCTGCTGGCGGCGCTGACCTACTTCCCGCTCTTCAAGCTGCTGAGCGCGGAGGCCAACCCGGCGCTGCACAAGGCGCATAGCGAGATCGCGGTCCAGGTGGTCGCCGACAAGAGCACCTGCTCCTTCCAGTTCAACCCGACCGGCACGGCGAAATTCACCCAGCCCTGTGACGTTGCCAAGGCGGCGCTGGCCCGGGCCTCGGTCAACTACACCGTCGAGGAGGCGGCGCCCGGCACCGTGGCCGGCGTTCGCATCCAGGGCGGGCAGGTGATGCCGGCGAACTCGCCGACCTTCGCCCGCGACCTCGGCGCGGCGCTGACGGCGGCGGGCTACCCGGCGGCCTCCAACCCGACGGTCGTGAAGATGGCGAACCCCTTCGACATCTTCCGCGAGCAGCCGGCGGTGCTGATCGGCGTGCTGACGCTGCTGGTGATCTACGTCACCATGGTCTACGGGCCGATCGCCGCGGCACTGGTCGAGCTCTTCCCGACCCGCATCCGCTACACCTCCATGTCGCTGCCTTACCATATCGGCAATGGCTGGTTCGGCGGGCTACTGCCGGCGACGAGCTTCGCCATGATCGCGCAGACGGGCGATGTCTATTACGGGTTGTGGTACCCGATCATCATCGCCTCGCTCACAGTCGTCATCGGCGCCTTCTTCGTGCCGGAGACGAAGAACCGGGACATCTTCGACGACAGCTCGACCACGGCGCGCTGAGAAGGGCGAGCCGGCCAGAACGGGCGTCGGGGGAAACCCCGGCGCCTTTCTTTATGCCCGCTTGCCGCCAGGCCGCGCGCTTGCGAGGCTCGCGGCAAACGGGGAGCGAAACCATGCAGGGCTATGACGCGACCTATGCCGGCTGGCAGGCGGATCCGGAGGGGTTCTGGCGCGAGGCGGCGCAGGGCATCGACTGGGAGCGGGCACCGGACCGAATCTTCGATGCCGCGGCCGGGGTCTATGGGCGATGGTTCCCCGATGCTCGGCTGAACACCTGCCACAACGCGCTCGACCGGCATGTGGCGGCGGGGCGCGGGGCGCAGCCTGCGCTGCACTATGACAGCCCGGTCACCGGGCGGAGCGTGACCTACACCTATGACCAGCTGCTCGGCCGGGTGGCGAAGCTCGCCGGCACCCTGGCCGCGCGCGGCATCGGCCAGGGCGACCGGGTGGTCATCTACCTGCCGATGGTGCCGGAGGCGGCGGTGGCGATGCTCGCCTGTGCCCGGCTGGGGGCGGTGCATTCCGTCGTCTTCGGCGGCTTCGCGGCGGCGGAACTGGCGGCGCGGATCGAGGATGCGCGGCCGAGGCTCGTCATTTCCGCCTCCTGCGGGATCGAGCCGGGGCGGGTCGTCGCCTACAAGCCGCTGCTCGATGCGGCGATCGGCCTGTCGCCGCACAAGCCGGAGCGCTGCCTGATCCTCAGGCGGCCGGAGCTCGACTGCAGCTTCGTCGCCGGCCGGGACGAGGACCTGTTGGAGGCGGAGGCAGCGGGGGTGGCGCATCCCTGCGTGCCGGTGGCGGCAACGGACCCGCTCTACATCCTCTACACCAGCGGCACAACGGGGAAGCCGAAGGGCGTCGTCCGCGACAATGGCGGGCATGCGGTGGCGCTGCACAACTCCATGCGGATGCTCTACGGCGTCGGCGCGGGCGACGTGATGTTCACCGCCTCCGATGTCGGCTGGGTCGTCGGGCACTCCTACATCGTCTATGCGCCGCTGCTGGCCGGCGCTACGACCGTGCTCTACGAGGGCAAGCCGGTCGGCACGCCGGACGCCTCAGCCTTCTGGCGCGTCTGCGCGCAGTACCGGGTGAACGCCATGTTCACCGCGCCGACCGCGATGCGGGCGATCAAGCGCGAGGACCCCGAGGGGCGGCTGATGACAGGGCACGACCTCTCGGCGCTGGAGGCGCTGTTCCTCGCAGGCGAGCGCTGCGACCCGCCGACCGCCGAATGGGCCGCGGCGCTGCTGCGGCGGCCGGTGATCGACCATTGGTGGCAGACCGAGACGGGCTGGCCGATCACCGGCAATTTCCGCGGGCTCGGCCTGTTCCCGCCGCGCTACGGCAGCGGCGGCAAGCCCTCGCCCGGCTATGAGGTGGCGGCGCTGGACGATGCGGGGCGGCCGCAGCCGCCCGGCGAGACCGGGACGCTCGCCATCCGCCTGCCCATGCCCCCCGGTTGCCTGCCGACGCTGTGGCAGGCGGATGGGCGGTGCCGCGAGGCCTATCTCGAGGCCTTTCCCGGCTGGTACAACACCTCCGATGCCGGGGTCATCGATGCGGATGGCTATGTCTCGGTGATGTCGCGGACCGACGACATCATCAACGTCGCCGGGCACCGGCTGAGCACGGGGGCGATGGAGGAGGTGCTGGCGGCGCATCCGGATGTCGCGGAATGTGCGGTGCTCGGGGTGAAGGACGCCCTCAAGGGGCAGGTACCGCTCGGCCTCGTCGTGCTGAAGGCCGGGGTGGCGAAGACCGAGGCGGAGGTCGCGCGCGAGCTGGTGGTGATGGTCCGCGAGCGGATCGGGCCGGTCGCCGCCTTCAAGGATGCCAAGGTGGTGTCGCGGCTGCCGAAGACGCGAAGCGGCAAGATCCTGCGGGCGACGCTCAGGAAGATCGCCGATGGCGAGGATTACGTGGTACCGCCGACGATCGACGACCCGGCGATCCTCGACGAGATGCGCGGCAGCCTCGCGCCGCGCTAGAGCAAACCCCGATCAGGTGGAAGCACCTGTTCGAAGTTTGCTCGATCCAACGACAAGCCGGGGCGGGTTCCGCGAGCCTATGCGAACGGAAACCGCCCTAGACGCCCGGCATCGCCTGGGAAAGGCGGCCGCCCTGGCGGATGGGCTCGACGCGCGTCGCCAGGCCCGTCGCGTCGTCGGTCTCGACGAAGAGGCCGCAGAGGGTCGCCTCGCCCTCCGCGGGCGCCAGCTTCTCGCCCGGCATCTTGCGCCAGAAGCGCAGCGCGGCGCCGCCCTTCTGCATGCCGATGACGCTGTCATAGTCGCCGCACATGCCGGCATCGGTCTGGTAGGCGGTGCCGCCGGCGAGGATCTGGTGATCCGCCGTCGGCGTATGGGTATGGGTGCCGATGACGAGGCTGGCGAGGCCGTCGAAGCTGTGGCCGAAAGCGTATTTCTCGCTCGTCGCCTCGGCATGGACGTCGATCACCGCGGCGTGGATGGTCTGGCCGAGGCGGTGCTTCTGCAACTCCGCCTGGACGGTGCGGAAGGGGTCGTCCAGCGCGTCCATGAAGAGGCGGCCCATGACGTTCATCACCAGGGCGCGGCGGTTGCCGGGCACGTCGACGAGGATGGCGCCGCGGCCGGGCGTGCCGGGCGGGAAATTGGCCGGGCGGATGATGCGCGGCTCGGTCTCCAGATAGGGGATGATCTCCTTCCGGTCCCAGGCATGGTTGCCGAGGGTGATGACATCGGCACCGGCGGCGAGGAAGGCGCGCGCCATCTCCGGCGCGAGGCCGAAGCCGTGGCTGGCATTCTCGCCATTCACCACGACGAGGTCGGCGCGGAGCGTGGCACGGAGGCCGGGAAGCTTCGCCGTCAGGGCATCGCGCCCGCTGCGGCCGACGATGTCGCCGAGGAAGAGGATTCTCAACCGGTCACGCCCCGCATCGCACCAGCCCCTGTTCCGTCGCCACCATCGGCAGCCGCCAGTCCTCGGGGCCGGCCGGCACCTCCGCCGCCTCCTGCACGGCATAGGCGCAGCCGATGGCGGTCGCCCCGGGCAGCCGGGCGAGCGTGCGGTCGTAATAGCCGCCGCCATAGCCGAGGCGCCGGCCGGCGCGGTCGAAGGCCAGCAGCGGGACGAGCAACCAGTCGGGCGTGACCGGCTCACCCTCGGCCGGCTGGCTGGTGCCCATGGGGCCGCGGGCGAGCGGCGCGCCGAAGCGCCAGCGGCGAAAGACGAGGGGTTGGCCGCGGCGCGGCGTCACCGGCAGGGCCAGCGCATGGCCGCGTGCCTCGAGCGCGTGGAGGAGCGGGCGGATGTCGATCTCCGGCCCCATCGGCCAGAAGCCGGCGACCACGGCACCGGGGGGGGGCAAGGCCTCCGCCAGGACATGGTCGGCGAGCTTGGCGCCGAGACCGGGGTCACAGCCCTCGCGCCGCGCCAGGGCGGCGCGGCGGGCCTCGGACTTCAGGCCGGCGAGCAGTTCGGCGCAGAATGCAGTGCTGTCTGAGTGCGGAGCCACCATGGCCGTCGGCGTCTCATCCTCCCAAGGCCTGCGTGAGCAGGTGGGCACCGGGTACCCGGACCAAGATCCGGACAGAGCCAGCTCCCGGAGGATGCTTATTGGCCCTGGGGATGAATTACCTGACGCACCGGGTAGCCCCGCCCCATTCATATAGGCGCTGCGGACCCCGGAGACTAGGTGCCGCGGTCGAGCGTCTGCGCCAGGCCTTCGATCCGCTCGGCGATGCGGGCCAGGCGGTCGGCAAGCTGCGGGTCGGTGCCCACGGGCTGGCCGCTGCGCAGCCGGTCGATCTCGGCGCGCAGGTCGCCGCCCTCATCGGCCAGCAGCAGCGCGACATGGAGCAGCATGCGCGCCTCCGAGAACTGCCCGCCCATGTTGCGGATCAGCCGGACCTTGTCCTCGATCTGCTGGGCAAGGGCGAGGACATGCCCCTCCTCGCCATCCTTGCAGCCGATGGTGTGGCTGTAGCCATTGACCCGGACGGTGACCTGCCCCACGCGCTATCCCCTCAACCCGGCTCGCCCTGCGGCGGCTCCGACAGCCCTTCTGGAAGCCCCATTGGCAGCCCCTCTGGCCGGAGCTCCTCGGCGAGCGCCCCCCGCAGCCGTGCGATGGTCGCCTCCAGCCGCTCGGCCATGGCGGCGACCTCGGCACGCGGGACCATGTCGCCCTCGGCGGCCGGCGGGCGGGCGCGGGTGAAGGCCTCGGAGAGCCGCTCCACCGCCGCCTCCAGGCGTGCCGCCACCGCCCCGACCGGATCCCTCGCGCTGTCGCTCATGCCTCTCCTACAGGCCGCCATCGCCGCCGGCAGCGCGCTGGACGCAGCCCCCCCGGCGTGCTGGAAGCCTTCGCATGGGTGCCGGGGCGGGTCAACGGCCAGGGGGAATGCCGGGGGCGGCGCTGCCGCCGGCCGTCCTCGTCCATGGCCGCATGGAGGCCGAGGCGGCGCTGGCGCTCGCCGGGCCGCGGGGCGTGACGCTGCTCTCGGCGCCGGGGATGGCGCCCGGCGCCTTCCTCGCCCTGGTGGCGGCAGCGGCGCGGCCGGGGGTGCCGCATGAGGTCATGCTCGACTGCGCCGATGCGCCGGGACTGGCCCTGGCCGCCCTGCGGGCCGGGCTGCGGCGGCTGGTGCTGGCCCCCTGCCCTGCCTCCGGCGCCGTCGCGGCGGCGGCCGAGGAATGCGGCGCCGAGCTTCGGACGGAGGCGCCGCCGGCGCTCGATGCGGGCCGGATCGACCTCACATCGCCCGGCGGGCGCAACAAGCTCGCGCATTGGCTATGCTCCGCCGGGTGACAGGGGCGCAACCTCGCGCTACAGGACGCGCCGCCCGCGACGACACGGCTGAGAAGGGACCCCCAATGAAGCTTTCCCGCAAGGTCAAGGACATCCTCTCCTGGTACGAGAGCGACAATCCGGGGACCAAGGCCAACCTCGCCCGCATCCTGATGGAGGGGAAGCTCGGCGGCACCGGCCGCATGGTCATCCTGCCCGTCGACCAGGGCTTCGAGCACGGCCCGGCCCGCTCCTTCGCGCCGAACCCGGCGGCCTATGACCCGCGCTACCACTTCGAGCTGGCGGTCGAGGCGGGGCTCAACGCCTATGCCGCGCCGCTCGGCATGATCGAGGCGGGGGCGGCGAGCTATGCCGGCGCCATCCCGACCATCCTCAAGGTCAACAGCTCCAACAGCCTTTCGACCACCAAGGACCAGGCGGTCACCGGCAGCGTCTCCGACGCGCTGCGGCTCGGCTGCTCGGCGATCGGCTTCACCATCTATCCGGGCTCCGAATACCAGTTCGAGATGATGGAGGAGCTGCGCGAGCTGGCGGAGGAGGCGAAGGCCGCCGGCCTCGCCGTCGTCGTCTGGTCCTATCCGCGCGGGCCGATGCTCGACAAGGTGGGCGAGACGGCGCTCGACATCTGCGCCTATGCCGCCCACATGGCGGCGCTGATGGGCGCGCACATCATCAAGGTGAAGCCGCCGACCGAGGCGATCTTCCTCGAGGCCGCCAAGAAGACCTACGAGAAGTCGCCGGTGCCGAACCTGGCCGAGCTCTCCGGCCGGATCACCCATGTGGTGCAGGCCTGCTTCAGCGGGCGGCGGCTCGTCGTCTTCTCCGGCGGCGAATCGGGGACGGTCGACAGCATGATGGCGATGGCGCGCGGCATCCATGCCGGCGGCGGCAACGGCTCCATCATCGGGCGGAACACCTTCCAGCGGCCGAAGGCGGAGGCGCTGCAGCTGCTCTCCGACATCATCGGCATCTACAAGGGGCCGGCCGCCTGAGCGAGACCGGCTGCCGCCTCTACCTGATCACCCCACCGGCCTTCGAGCCGGCGGGGCTCTCGGCGCGGCTGGCGGAGGCGCTGGATGCGGGCGACGTCGCCGCGCTGCAGATCCGGCTGAAGGATGCGGATGACGATGCGGTGCGCCGCGCGACGGAGGCGCTGCTGCCCGTGGCGCAGTCCCGCGGCGTCGCCGTGCTGATGAACGACCGGGCCGACCTGGCGGTCGAGCTCGGTTGCGACGGCGCCCATCTCGGCCAGGAGGATGGCGATCACAGGGCGGCACGGCGGCTCCTCGGGCCGGACCGGACGCTCGGCATCACCTGCCACGGCAGCAGGCACCTCGCCATGAAGGCGGGGGAGATCGGCGCCGACTACGTCGCCTTCGGCGCCCTCTTCCCGACCTCGACCAAGGAGGCGAAGCACCGGGCGGGTACCGAGCTGCTCGAATGGTGGTCGGAATTCTTCGAGCTGCCCTCGGTCGCCATCGGCGGCATCACGGCGGCCAACTGCGCGCCGCTGGTGCAGGCGGGGGCGGACTTCCTTGCGGTCGTCGGCGCGGTCTGGAACCATCCGGAGGGACCGGCGGCCGGAGTACGGGCGATGAATCGGGCCATCTCCGAGGCGGCTTAGGCAGTCGTCCCTGCAGCCAGCGTAAATGCCGCCTTCGCCTCTGCACTCGAAAGTGCTTCAGGCGCTGTCATGATGACGTCTTTGCACCGCGTCACTGCTGCTTCATCAGCTTTCTCCTGTGTTTTCCTATCCCGGGAAAAGTTCCGGGCCCATGTGCCACCACCGCGGCAGGCAACTCCCACGCTGACCGCACTCATCGGGAAAAGCCTCGACCACAGCTTCCCTGCCCCGTAACGGACCCAACCCCTTTCGTTGTGATACGGCGATCATGAACGAGCTCGACTTCCATCGCGTGCTTCACCGGCCGGGAGCGCTGCTGGATGTCGGGGCGCATGAGGGCGGCTTCACCCTGCCCTTCGCAGCGCTGCCCGACTCGCGCGTGCTGGCCTTCGAGCCCCTGCCGGAGAGCTTCGCCCGGCTCCGCGCGGCGGCGGGCGGGCTTGCGCATGTGACGCTTCGGCAGGAGGCGCTTGGGGATGCGACGGGCGAGGCGGTGCTGCGGCTGCCGGTCGTCGATGGCGTGGCGAACGAGCAATGGGCCAGCATGGCCAAGAGCTATGACCGCTTCGGGCCGCATGTCGGGGAGCGGCAGGTCGCGGTGCCGCTGCGGCGGCTCGACGAGTTTGGGCTCGAGGATCTGACGGCGGTGAAGCTCGATGCCGAGGGCGCGGAGTACGAGGTGCTGCGCGGCGGGGCGGAGACGCTGCGGCGCTGCCGCCCCGTCCTTTCCGTCGAGATCGAGGAGCGGCACCGGGCGGGCAGCACCTGGGCGGTGCCGGCCTTCCTCGACGCCCTCGGCTATGACGCCTTCTGGGAGGATTGGGGCAAGTGGCGCCCGATGGCCGAGTTCGACCGCGCGACGATGCAGGTGGCCAGCCCCGACCCCTCCGTCTTCGGCGCCTCGGACCCCTATGTCTTCGTCTTCTACTTCCTGCCGCGGGAGCTGGCGCCGGCGATGCTGGATCGGCTGCGGAAGGAGGAGGCGGAGCGTGATCGCCAGAGGCCGGCACGGCCGGAGGCGTGACTCACACGACAGGGCAACCTGCGGGGCATGATCCGCACTGATCGCGGATCATGCCCCGGCGGACTGAACCGCGGCCCCTCCCCGCCCGTTCCCCTGCGCAAGATGGCAGGAGGATATCCATGGCGAATGCGGCAGACCTCGCCGGGGGCGAGATCCCGGACCACACCCCGGTCATCGGCAGCGATGGGCGGAATGTCGGCACGGTGGACGGCATCGCAGGCGAGTACATCAAGCTGACGCGGGCCGAGGCGGGACAGCATCGCTTCCTGCCGCGCAAGCTGGTAGCGAGCCTCGAGGGCGGGCTGGTGCGGCTGTCGCTGCCGGCGGCGCAGGCGGCGGAGGCCATGGTCAACGAGGCGGAGCTGGCGCAGCGCATGGCGCTCGATCCGGATGCCGGTGCGAGTTTCGGACAGCCGGACGATAGCGGGCCGCATGGCAGCCGGGCCCAGGCGCATGGGCCGAAGGGCACGCCCGACCGGTTGAAGGGCGGCCACCGCCCGGAGGCGGATGGCGGCGTCAACACGCACAAGAGGTAGCGCCATGGCCCTTCCTCCTCGCCTCCTGTCGCGCGAGCTGCGGCTCGGCTAGGGGCCCGAGCTGCGGCGGCGCCGCCGAACCCTCGGCCCGTCGCTGCTGGGGACGCTGGCCGCGTAGATCGTTACCCTGTTCCAGATGGGGGCATCCGGCGGCTGCCGGACCCGCCGGGGCCCTTCGATTCAAGCCGGGTCGATGCCTCCGACTACGGCTACAGCCGGCTGCAGACGCCGGACGGGGCGCTGATGCTGGTCACCTATGGCGTCACCGCGGCGCTCGCCGCCGCCGGCGGGCGGGACCGGGCGGGGGAGATGCCCGCCCTGCCGCTGACCCTGGCCGCCAAGACGGGCTGGGATTCGCTCACCGCGCTGAAGCTCGGCCAGGAGGAATGGGCGGAGAACCGGGCGCTCTGCGCCTATTGCCAGGTGGTGACCTTCGCCTCGCTGGCGAGCTTCGCCCTCTCCCTGCCGGAGGCGGTCAGGGCAGCGCGGGTAGCCACAGCACGTCGCTGATTCGCCGGGCACCGCAGGCCAGCATCGCCAGCCGGTCGAAGCCGAGGGCGATGCCGCTGCCCTCCGGCATGCCCTGCTCCAGCGCCGCGAGGAAATCCTCGTCGATGTCCCAGGCCTCGCCGGGGTGCTGGGCGCGGCGGGCCTCGGTATCGGCGATGAAGCGGGCACGCTGTTCCACCGGGTCGGTCAGCTCGTCGAAGGCATTGGCGAGCTCGATCCCGGCGACGAAGAGCTCGAAGCGCAGCGCGGCGCGCGGGTCGGCGGGATCGCGGCGGGCGAGCGCGGCCTGGGGCGCAGGCCAATGGGTGAGGAAGGTGGCTTGGCCGCGGCCGAGCCGTGGCTCGACCCGCTCCAGCAGCAGGCGGAAGAAGAGGTCCTCCCACTCCTCCCCTGGCCGCGGCGGGTTGCCGATGGCGCGGGCGGCGGCGCCGAGAGCTTCGGCATCGCCCTCCGTCGCCAGGATGTCGAGGCCGCCGCACCAGCGCTCGAAGGCCTCGGCCATGGTGATGCGCTCGAAGGGCAGCGTCAGGTCGGTCTCAACCCCCTCGTGGCTGACGCGGGGCGGGCAGGTGGCGCGGATGAGCTCCTCCGCCTGATCCATCATCCCGGTGAGGCCGAGGCCGGGGGCGTACCATTCGAGCATCGTGAATTCGGGGGCATGGCGCGGGCTCGCCTCGCCATTGCGCCAGACCCGGGCCAGCTCGAAGACCGGGCCGGCGCCGGCGACGAGCAGACGCTTCAACGCCAGCTCGGGCGAGGTGCGCAGCCAAAGGGTCCGCCGCGTGCCGACGCCGAGATGCGGGACATATTCGCTGCGGAAGGCCTGGAGATGCACCTCCATCCCCGGCACGGGCACCAAGCAGGGGGTCTCCACCTCGGTGAAGCCGCGGGCGGTGAAGAAGTCGCGGGTCGCAGCCGTCAGCACAGCGCGGCGGCGGAGGAAGGGCAGCCGGTTGGCGAGGCTTTCCGGGAGCCAGGGCGGCAAGGGGGGCATTGCCGCGGAGCATGCCAGGGATTAGGTCCCACCGCATCATGTCCGCCCGAACCCTCCGTAGCGCCGCCGATCTCGCCGATGCTGGGCTCCTGCCCGACGCCTCGGTGGAGGCCGTGGCGCGGGTCGGCGAGCGCTACAGCATCGCGGTCACGCCGGCGGTCGCCAAGCTGATCGACCGGGCCGACCCCGCGGACCCGGTCGCGCGGCAATACATCCCCGACCCGAGCGAACTGTTGACGGCGCCGCATGAGCTGGAGGATCCGACGGCGGATGCGCCCTTCACCCCGGTCAAGGGCGTGGTGCACCGCTACCCGGACCGGGCGCTGCTGAAGCCGCTGCTCGCCTGCCCGGTCTATTGCCGCTTCTGCTTCCGCCGCGAGGCGGTGGGCGCCGATGGCGGGGTGCTGGGCGAGGCCGTGCTGGAGGCGGCGCTCGGCTGGTTCGCACGGACGCCCGCGGTCCGGGAGGCGATCCTCACCGGGGGCGACCCGCTGATGCTCTCGCCGCGGCGGCTTGGCGCCATCCTCGGGCGGCTGGCGGCGATGCCGCATATCGAGCTGCTGCGGATCCACAGCCGCGTGCCGGTGGCGGCGCCCGACCTCGTGACTGCGACGCTGGCTGAGGCGCTGGGGGCGATCGGGACGCCGCTCTATCTCTGCGTGCATGCCAACCACGCGCGGGAATTCTCGCCGGCCGCCATTGCGGCGCTCGCGCGGCTGCAGCGGGCAGGCGTCGTCCTGCTTGGGCAGAGCGTGCTGCTGCGTGGGGTCAACGACAGCGCCGAGGCGCTGGAGGGCCTGTTCCGCGCCATGTTGCGGGCACGGATCAAGCCCTATTACCTCCACCAGCTGGACCCGGCGCCGGGCACGGCCCGCTTCGCCGTGCCGGTGGAAGAGGGCCGCGCGCTGCTCAGGGCGCTGCGCGGGCGGATCAGCGGCCTCGCCTGGCCGACCTATGTGCAGGAACGGCCAGGCGGCGCCGGGAAGGTGCCGCTCGGGCCGGCCTATGAAGGCGCCTGATCGCGCGGGATCGGCTGCGCCTCGACCTGGCGGCTGACGGCGGGCGGGGCTGCGGGCTCCTGCTGCAGCAGCGGCGCCTGCGGAGCGGAGCTCAGCCGCGCCTCGGCCGGCGGCACCAGCCAGCCCGCGGCATAGGGCCCGCGGATCACGACGAGCGCAAGGATGGCCAGCAGGAAGAGCACGCCGAAGGGGAAGCCGTTGCCGATCGTCAGCAGCATGTTGATGATGCCGGCGCCGAGCAGGATGACGAGCAGCACGGCGGCGCGCTGCGGCTCGCTCAGCCCGTCATACCAGAGGTTCCAGCGATAGATGCTGTCGGCGCCCTCGATGCGCATCTGCGCCCGGCCGGGCTGCTCGGGATGCGCCTGGATCCATCCCATGGCATGCGGCAGGCGGACCGCCGCAATGGCGACGATGGCGAGCAGGACGAGCAAGGCGAAGGGGAAGCCGATCTCGACCGTCAGCCACATGTTGATGGCGCCGATGAGCACGACGGCGCCCACCACGACGTTGAACCGCAAGTCCTCGGGCGCCTGGTCATACAGGCGGTTCCAGTGCTGCAGGCGTTCGGCATAGCTCATCGATCTTCCCCTCCGGGTTGGTCTCGGGTTGTGCGCTCTCCGGTCTCGGTACGGCCGCGGCCCAAGGCCGGGCGGCACGCTATCGCTTGCGCCGGCGTGATAAAAGCAAGGCGGCCGGCCGGCGGATCACATGGCCTTGACGGTCCGCCGCGCCAAGGGCGGAACGGCGGGCGAGGTTGCCAGGACCGGGCTTGCCGGCTAAACCCCGGCCGGTCAGCGCGCCGGCCCCGTCGGCGCGCCGCTGCTCATTCCGCCCTTTCAGACGTCAGGTCCCGCCCCATGGCAAAGATGCAAGCCAACCAGATGCGTGCCGGCATGGTCATCGAGTTCGAAGGCCAGCGCTACACCATCCTCAAGCAGAACATCATGATCCCGGGCAAGGGCAACGCGATCATCCAGGTCGACATGCGCAACATCAAGACCGGCGCGAAGAAGGACCAGCGCTGGCGCACCGCCGACACCGTCGAGCGGCTGATGACCGAGGACAAGGACTTCACCTATTCCTACGCCGAGGGCGACACGCTGATCCTCATGGACCCCGAGACCTATGAGCAGACCTCGGTGCCGAAGGACATCCTCGGCGACCGGCTGCCCTTCCTGGTCGAGAACATGACCGTCGGCGTGCGGCTGATCGAGGGCGAGCCGGTGGCGATGACGCTGCCGCCGCAGGTGGTGCTCGAGGTGGTCGAAGCCGACCCGGTGGTGAAGGGGCAGACCGCCGCCTCGTCCTACAAGCCGGCCATGCTGTCGAACGGCGTGAAGACTATGGTGCCGCCCTTCGTCACCACCGGCGAGAAGATCGTGGTGAGCACCGAGGACGCCTCCTATGTGGAGCGGGCCAAGGGCTGAGGAAGGACATCCGCCTTGGCCTCCCCTGCCCGGCTCTCCCCCGCGCTCAACGTCGTCGTCTCCGCCGTGCAGAAGGCCGGGCGCCGGCTGCTGCGCGACTTCGCCGAGGTCGAGCAGCTCCAGGTCTCGGCCAAGGGGCCGGGCGACTTCGTCTCCCAGGCCGACATGCGGGCGGAGCAGTCGCTCCGCCAGGACCTCGGCCGGGCGCGGCCCAATTTCGCCTTCCTCATGGAGGAGAGCGGCACCCACGGCTCGGATGACTGGGAGTGGCGCTGGGTGGTCGACCCGCTCGACGGCACCAGCAACTTCCTGCACGGCATCCCGCATTGGTCGATCAGCGTCGGCATCGAGAAGCGCCTGGAGGACGGGCGGAGCGAGCTTGTCGCCGGCGTCGTCTACAACCCGGCTGCCAACGAGATGTTTTGGGCGGAGCGGGGCGTCGGCGCCTTCCTGAACGACCGGCGGCTGCGCGTCTCCGGGCGGAAGGACATGCGCGAGGCGCTGTTCGCCACCGGCATCCCCTTCGCCGCCGCGCCGCGGCGGGCGGAGTTCACGCATACCCTCGCCCGGCTGATGCCGCATGTCGCCGGCATCCGGCGCTTCGGCGCGGCCTCGCTCGACCTCGCCTGGGTCGCGGCCGGCCGCTATGACGGCTTCTGGGAGCTGAACCTCAAGCGGTGGGACATCGCGGCCGGCCTCGTCCTGGTGCGGGAGGCCGGCGGCTTCGTCACCGACCCGCAGGGCGGCGAGGCCTATTACGCCGAGGGCAATGTCGTCGCCGGCAACCAGGCGCTGCAGGGCAAGCTGCGCGAGGTGGTGGCGGAGGGCATCGCCGCCGCCGAGGCAGGCCGCCAGCGTCAGTCCGGCTGACGGCCGTGCATGGACCTCGGCATGGCCCATGCCCTAACTTGGTGAAGTGACGCGCTTCGCCCTCGTCTTCTGGCTGCTGGCCAGCCTGCCTCCGGCCGCGGCCCAGCCGACCGAGGCGGAGGAGATCATGCCTGCCCTGCCCGCCGCGGTGCCGCCGCGCCCGGCCGAGCTCGGCGGGCCTCAGGCGCCTCCTGCCCCGTCCACGGGCGGGCCCGTCCTGCGCGGCCTGCCGGCCGGGCTGGAGGCGCTGCCGGATGGCGGGGCACGGCTGCGCTTCACCGCCGGGGCCGAGGCCTTGCCGCAGGGGGCCGAGGGAAGCCTCGCCGATCTCGGGCGGCGGATCGCGGCCGGCCCGGCCGGCCGGGTGACGGTGACGGCCCAGGCCTCGGCCTCCGCCTCCGACATCTCCGCGGCCCGGCGGCTCAGCCTCGCGCGGGCGATCGCGGTGAAGCAGGCGCTCGCGGCCGGCGGGCTGGCACCGACGCGGATCGACCTCCGCCCCATGGGCCGGACCGGCGAGGCGCTCGATGCCGTCGACATCCAGCCGCCCGAACCGCCGCCGGCGCGACGAGGTTAAGCCGATGACCCCCCCGCTCCGCTTCCTCTGGCGCATGTTGGTCTTCCTCGCGGTGGTGCTCGGCGTCGGGCTGTTGCTGGCGCCGCAGCTCGCCACCGCCTTTGCGGCGAACCCGCTGCTGAACGGGCTGATCCTCGGCGTGCTGGCGATCGGCATCGCCTGGAACCTGCGCCAGGTGCTGGTGCTGAAGCCGGAGGTCGCCTGGCTCGAGCATTTCCGCGCGCCGAGGCTCGGGGCGCCTGCCCAGCCGGCGCCGCGGCTGCTCGGGCCGATGGCGAGCATGTTCTCGGCCCGGCGGTCGGAGCGGCTGTCGCTCTCCGCCCCCGCCATGCGGAGCGTGCTGGACGGCATCGCCTCCCGCCTCGACGAGACGCGGGAGCTGTCGCGCTACATGACCGGGCTGCTAATCTTCCTCGGCCTACTCGGCACCTTCTGGGGGCTGCTGCTCACCATCGGGTCGGTCTCCGAGGTGATCGGGGGGATGTCGGTCGGGTCGGGCGACCTGAACCAGCTCTTCAACCAGCTCAAGACCGGGCTGGCGCAGCCGCTGCGGGGCATGGGGACGGCCTTCTCCTCCTCGATGCTGGGCCTCGCGGGGGCGCTGGTGCTCGGCTTCCTCGACCTGACGGCGGGGCAGGCGCAGAACCGCTTCTATAACGAGCTGGAGGAATGGCTGGCGGGCATCACCCGCCTCTCCTCCGGCGTGCTCGGCGATGCGGGCGGCGAGGCGATGGGCAGCGTGCCGGCCTATGTGCAGGCGCTGCTGGAGCAGACGGCGGAGAATCTCGAGGGGCTCCAGCGCATCCTGGCGCGCGGCGAGGAGGGCCGGGCGCAGACCGGCCAGGCGATGCTGACGCTGACCGAGCGGCTGACCGCGCTGACCGACCAGATGCGGGCGAGCCAGACGCTCATGCTGCGCGTCGCCGAGCAGCAGGCGCAGCTCGCCCCGGTGCTGGCGCGGCTGGCGGATGCGCAGGCGCAGCCTCAGGTCGACGAGGTGCTGCGCGGGCATCTGCGCAACGCCGACCTCCATCTCGCCCGGCTGGTGGAGGAGGTGGCCCAGGGACGGCAGCAGGCGACCAACGAAATCCGCAGCGAAATCAAACTTGTGGCGCGCACGATTGCAGCGCTTTCTGAGGACCAGTCACGGTAATGGCAGCCATGGGCGGCCGGCGCCGGGCACGGGGAGGCGGCGGGCTCGAGGCCTGGCCCGGCTATGTGGATGCGCTCTCGACGCTCCTCATGGTGCTCATCTTCGTCCTCCTGGTCTTCGTCCTGGCGCAGGGCTTCCTTTCCGTCGCCCTCTCCTCGCGCGACCGGGCGCTCGACCGGCTGAACCGCCAGGTGGCGGAGCTGGCCGAGCTGCTGTCGCTGGAACGCGGCCAGACCAGCGAGCTGCGCAGCGCCCTCACCCGCACCGCAGAGGAGCTGCGCGGCGCTGCGGCGGCGCGGGATGCGCTGCAGGTTCAGCTGCGCGACCTGCGCGAGGAACGGGAGCGGCTCTCCGGCGAGCGCGATGCGGCCCGGGGCGAGCGGGACGAGCTGACGGCCCGCCTCGCCGATCAGGAGCTCACCAGCCGCGGAGCGCCGGAGCGCATCGCCGCGCTGGAGCGGCAGCTGGCGGATGCCCTACAGCGGGCCGAGGCGACGGGCGGCGATGCGGCGCTGACCGTCGGCCGGCTGACCGAGGCGACGCGCGCGCTTGCCGCCGAGCGCACGGCGCGGCAGCAGCAGGAGACGCGCGCCGCCGATCTCGACCGGCAGCTCGGTGAGGCGCGGGGCGCCGCGGAGACGGCGCGGCAAGAGCTCGCCGGGCTGAGGCGGCAACTGCAGGAGGCGCAGGGGCAGCTGACGGAGGCCCAGCGCCAGCTTGCCGCCATGCAGCAGGCCATGGCGGCGCTCGACCGGCAGGTGTCGGCGGACCGCGCCACCATCGAGGCGCGGCTCTCCGATGTCGCCCGGCTCAACGAGCAGGTGCGGGCGCTGACCGCGCTGCGCGACCAGCTGGAGCGCCAGGCCCAGGAGGCAGCGCGGCGCGCGGGCGAGGAGGCGCAGCGCCGCACCACCGCCGAGGCCACGGCCGGGAGCGAGCAGGAGCGGCGCCTCGCCGCCGAGCGGGCGGCGGCGGCCGAGGCGGACCGGCGCCAGGCGGCCGAGCGGGTGGCGGGCGAACAGACCCGGCTCGCCGAAAGCGCGCGGGCGCAGGTGGCGCTGCTCGGGCGGCAGATCGAGGAGCTGCGCGGCCAGCTCGCCCGGATCGCGGCGGCGCTCGATGCCGCCGAGGGCGCGGGGCGGGACAAGGATGCGCAGATCAGCGCCCTCGGCACCCGGCTGAATGCGGCGCTCGCCGCGCGGGTGGAGGAGCTTCAGCGCTACCGGAGCGATTTCTTCGGCCGGCTGCGCGACGTGCTGGGGGATCGGCCGGATGTGCGCATCGTCGGCGACCGCTTCGTCTTCCAGTCGGAGGTGTTGTTCCCGCCCGGCAGCGCCGACCTCTCACCGGCCGGGCAACAGCAGATCCGCGCGATCGCGCGGGTGCTGCAGGACCTGGCGGCCAGGATTCCGGCGGATGTGAACTGGCTGCTGCGGGTCGACGGCCATGCCGACCGGACGCCCATCCGCAGCCCGCGCTATGCCAGCAACTGGGAGCTGTCGGCATCCCGGGCGATCGCGGTCGCGCAGCTGCTGATCGCCGAAGGGTTGCCGTCGAGCCGTGTGGCGGCGACGGCCTTCGGCGACAACCAGCCGCTCGATCCCGGCGACGCGCCGGAGGCGCTGGCGCGCAACCGGCGGATCGAGCTGCGGCTGACGGACCGCTAGACCCGCCTCCTTTCGCCATGGCGCATGGAGATCGCGCTGGCCTGGTGTTCAGGAGAGCAGACCGGCCCGGCAGGGCGGCTCTCCTTGACCGGAGCCTGCCCTAAGCCGGCGGGTTGCCGGCCACCGGGTCCAGCTTGTAGCCGCCGGCCTCGGTCAGCAGCAGGCGGGTGTGGGAGGGGTCGGGCTCGACCTTCTGGCGCAGGCGGTAGATGTGGGTCTCCAGCGTGTGCGTCGTCACAGCGCTGTTGTAGCCCCAGACCTCGTTCAGCAGGATCTGCCGCGGCACGGGCTTGCCGCCGGCGCGGTAGAGGAATTTCAGGATCGCGCTTTCCTTGTCGGTCAGCCGGATCTTGCGGTTGCGGGCTGGCTCCATCAGCAGCTTGGCGCTCGGGCGGAAGAGATAGGGCCCGATGGTAAAGACGGCATCCTCGCTGTTGTCGAAGACCCGAAGCTGGGCGCGGACGCGGGCCAGCAGCTCCGGCAGGCGGAAGGGCTTGGCGATGTAGTCGTTCGCCCCGGCATCGAGGCCGCGGATGATGTCCGCCTCGGCATCCGCGCCGGTCAGCATGATGATCGGCATCTGCCGCCCCTCGCGGCGGAGCTTGGCGCAGAAGTCGCGGCCATCGGCATCGGGCAGCCCGATATCGAGCAGAATCGCGTCGTAGCGGGCATTGGCATCGGCGAGCTTGGCCTCCGCCTCGCCCGCGCTCTCGGCCTCGTCCGCGGCGAAGTCGCCATCCAGGGCAAGCTGCTCGACCAGGGTGGAACGCAAGGCGGCATCGTCCTCGACAATCAGGATGGGGCGGGGCGTCGCCATGGGACCTCCGGTAAAAGACATCGGCAGATCGCTGCGTCAGACGTGGACGGCGACCAAGCCTCGACGATTGAAACCAGAAAGCGAAACAACGCACCTCACGGATGCGTCTAATAGGCTACACGTTATTGCGATATAGGTTCGACCTCGGGCGCTTTCCAGGCCGCCATGACGGCCGACGCAGGAAATCCGACCTGCAAGGCGCTGGATCTGAAGGAAATATCACCGCTAGAGAAGTTTGCCCTCGAAAGGTGGAACCAGGTCCGGTGCCTCGAACTCAACAACCCATAAATCCGGGTCGCGTTTCACTTGCCGTTCGACATAAGCATCGGCCACCGCCTCCCCGACCGGGGTGGGCCCGGTCCCGCGCAGCCAGGCGGGCTGGCCTTCCGCGTCGCGGACCTGGCTGAGCACGACCAGCCCCTCGCGCCCGCGCAGCACGCAGAGGATGCCGCCCGAATCCGGATCCCCCTTGCGCAGGATGGCGCCGCTGCGGCCGCCGATATCCGCGAGCCGCAGCGCCATCGAGACCCAGATGCCGGCCTTCACGCGCGCTTCCATCCGGCGCATAGGCCGGGAGTCGGGCGCATCCGGCAAGCCCCTGCTTGCCGACCGGCGCCGTCTCCGTCACATCTCGGCCTTCAAGGCCAGTGTGGGGTTGGACCGTGGACCAGCGGAAAATGACCGAGGGCCAGCGCGCCTATGAGGCGAAGCGGGCGGCAAAGGCGGGGCTGAGCCTCGACAGGTGGCTGGCGCTGAAGGCGAAGGAAGCCGAGGCGGAACGCGCCGCCGCCAAGGCCGTCGAGGCAGCGGAACCCGTCAAGAAATCCGGTTTTTTCAGTCGCTTGCTGGAGCGGGCTCAGAAGCCGCTCTAGGCCGGGCCACCCACCATCCGCTGCAGGATGCCGTCACGCCTGATGGCCTGGTGGAAGACCACCCCGCCGATATGGAGGACGAGCAGCGCCAGGATCGCATAGCCGCCGATGGTATGGGCCGTCTGCACCGCGCCGGCGAGCACCTCGTTCGTTTCCATGAATTTCGGCAGGTCGATGAAGCCGAGATAGGCGGTGTCGCCGCGTAGCGGGAAGCCCCAGGCATTGGTGGCGACGAAGCCGAGGACGGGCTGGAGGATCAGCAGGGCGTAGAGCATGTGGTGCACCCCCGCCGCTGCCTGCCGCAGCGGCCGAGGCACCCGATCCGGCAGCGGCGGCGGCGGATAGCGGAAGCGCCAGGCCAGCCGGACCAGGACGACCCCCAGGATCGTCAAACCTGCTGATTCATGAACGCTGTAAAAGGGGATCTTCGCATCATCCTTAATGTACTTGATGACGAAGCCGACCGGCCAGGCGAGGGCCAGCAAGGCGACGGTGATCCAGTGGAACCACTTCGAACCGGTGCTGTACTCCTGCATGACCGAGCCTCCCCCGGCGTGGTCGCTGCCCATGCGGATTGGAGCATCGACCCGCGCAAGCGGTGGATATCAGTGGCCGAGCGCGGAGGGGAAGGCTGGCGCATGGCGGCGCCGCGGCCGGTCGGGGCGCTGGAGGGGCTGGTCGAGGGCCTGATCGGCCAGGGCCGGATGGTGGCGCTGGGGCTCGACCTGCCGCTCGGCCTGCCGCGGGCCTATGCGGCGGAGCGGGCGGAGGCCGGCTTTCCCGATTTCCTGCGCGGGCTGGGGGCAAGGCCGCAGTTCTTCGAGGTGAGCGCGGGGCTCGAGACGGTCTCGCCCGACCGGCCCTTCTACCCGGCGCGGGGCGTGAAGGGGATGACGCGGGCGGCGCATGCGGCGGCGCTCGGCTTCGCGGGGCCGGAAGGGCTGTCGCGCTGGTGCGACCGGGCGACGGCGGAGCGGCCGGCGGGGGCGCCGCTCTTCTGGACGCTCGGGGCCAACCAGTCGGGCAAGGCGGCGATCGGCGCCTGGCGGGACTGGCTGGTCCCCGCGCTGGCGGCGGGGGCGCCGATCCGGCTCTGGCCCTTCGAAGGCGGGCTGCGGGACCTGCTGGCGCCGGGGCGGGCGGTGCTGGCCGAGGTCTATCCGGCGGAAGCGCTCCGCCATTGCGGGCTCCGGCTCGCCGGCAGCAAGCGGGCGCAAGGCCCGAGGCGAGCCCTGGCCCCGGCCCTGCTCGCCGCGCTGGCCGCACGGCGGGTGTCGCCGGCGCCGGCGCTCAAGGCCGCCATCGCCGACGGGTTCGGGACGGATGCGGCGGGGGAGGATCGCTTCGACTCGGTGATCGGCCTGCTCGGGCTGATCGGCGTGCTGGACGGAGCGCGGCCGGACTTCATCCCCGACGATCCGTGGATCCGGCGCTGGGAGGGCTGGGTGCTGGGGCAGACGGCGCTGCCCCGCGCGCTCACGCCATGAGGTCGAGCGTGGTGTTCGTCGCCTCGCGGGCTGGGATGCGGAGCAGGCCGGGAGCCTCGCCGAAGGGCACGCCGTTGATGCGGAGCGCCGCGGCCGTCTCCGCCACGGAGCGGACCCGGAGGCCGAGCAGCACCATGCGGTCGCCGCGGCCCGCCGGGTTGGGCGCGGCCTCGCCGAGTTCAGCGGCGACAGCGGCATGCGGGGCGGCCTCCACCACTGCCTCGCCGGCGAGGAGGATGGCGCGGCCATCCGGCCCCTCGGTCACCGCAGCGGTGCCGAACATCCGCTGGAAGAGCGCCGCCTGCCGCTCCGGGTCGCGCACGGAGAGCAGGATGCGGGCGACGCCGAGCGCGCCATTGGGATGCGACTGCCATTCCGGACGCCAGACATGCTCCGGCGTCAGGTGCTCGCACCAATAAAGCCGGCCGTCGAAAGCGGCGGCACGGTCGAGGCGCGCGGTCCTGAAGCGCGCCTCGCCGCTGGTGCCATCCGGCAGGTCGACGGGGCGGTGGAAGGCCTGGGCGGGACCGACCGGGATGCCACGGGCCTGCTGGGCCGTGGCAAGGGCCTCCGCATCGCCGGTGCGGAAGACAAGGCCGTTCAGCCCGACCGGATAGGGCGCGATGTCGGGGCGGAGCGCGCCGCCCGGCAGGTCGGTGCCGAGCAGTTCGAGATAGTCGCGGCCGAGGACCGCCAGGTGGTTGGCGGAGCCGAGGCTGTGCCGGCCCATCGGCGTCAGCTGGAAGCCGAGGCGGCGCCAGGCCTCGGCGCCTTCGGGCATGCGGTCGCGGACATCGATGACGACGTGGTCGATGAAGTTGTCCATCTCACCCCTCCCGGCGGTAGAGGCCGGCGGCTTCGGCGGCCTGGGCGGCGAGCGCCACGATCAGCTCCAGCATTGGCGCCGGCACGCCGCGCTCCCGCGCTAGGCGGAGCGGCACCTGGAAGAGCGCATCCACCTCCATCGGCCGCCCTGCCTCGAGGTCCTGGAGGATGGAGGGCTTGTGTGGGATGTCGGCCGAAAGGTTGATCCGCTCCTCCGCCGCGCCGCCGACCGGGCGGCCCATGGCGGCGGCGATGGCGAGGCCCTCCTTCACCACCGCGACCGCCGCGGCGCGGATGGCGGGGTCGCAGAAGGTCTCCTGCATGTTGCGGCGGCTGAGGATGCAGAAGGGGCCGTTGGAGAGGTTGTTGAGCAGCTTGGCCCAGACATCGGTGCGGATGTCCGCGGCGACGCTGCAGGGCAGGCCGCCCTGCTTGAAGGCGCCCGCGAGCGCCATGACGCGGGCGCTGCGGCTGCCGTCCGGCTCGCCGAGGATCAGCTTGCTGGAGCGGCTGGTGACCTCGATCACTCCAGGCTCCGGCACGGAACAGGCGGAGTAGACCACGCCGCCGATCGCCCGCGCCGGGCCGATGGCGTTCCAGACGACGTCGCCCGGATCGACCTCCGGGATGCGCTGTCCCTCCTCCGCCCCGCCATGATGGCCGAAGTACCACCAGGGGATGCCGTTGGTGACGAAGGCGACCGGCGTCTCCGGCCCGAGCAGCGGGGCGATGGCGCGGGCGACGCCCGGCAGGGCCGGGACCTTGGTGCAGACCACCACGGCATCCTGCGGGCCGAGCTCGGCCGGGTCGGCGCTGGCGCGCGGGCGGCACTCGATCGCGCCATCGGCCAGGCGGACGGCGAGGCCGCGCTCGCGGATGGCGGCGAGCTGGGCGCCGCGGGCGACGACCGAGACCTCGGCCCCGCCCTGGGCCAGCCGCCCAGCAAGGTGGCCGCCGATGGCACCGGGCCCGTAGATGCAGATCCTCATGCAGCCTCCTCGGCGGGGGTGTAGAGCCCGGCGGCGATGGCGGCGCGGGTCGCCAGCGCCACCATCAGGGCGAGGGTCGGCACGGCGACGCCGGCCTCGCGGGCAATCCGCAGCGGGGCGCGGAGCATCGCCTCCACCTCCATCATCCGCCCGGCCTCGAGGTCCTGCAGGATGGAGGGCTTATGGCGCAGCCTGGCCGAGCGGGCGACGCGGGCGGCTGGCGCATCGCCGGGGATGGGCCAGCCCTCGGCGGCGGCGATGGCGGTGACCTCCTCAGCCATGCGGATCGCCGTCTCCCGCGCCTCGGGGCTTTGCAGCGTGTCCTGCATGCAGGAGCGCGTCAGGATGCAGAGCGGGCCGCTGACCAAATTGCCGAGCAGCTTCTGCCAGACCGCCTGGCGGATGTCCGGCACCACCGGCGAGGGCAGGCCGCCGGCGGCGATGGCGGCGGCGAGGACCTGGGCACGCGGGCTGATGCGGCCATCGACCTCGCCGAGGATGACCCGGCCGTCGCTGGTCTCGACCTCGACCACGCCCGGGGCGGTCACCTCGCAGGCGGAGTAGACGACGCCGCCGATGGTGCGCGGGATGCCGATCGCCCGGCGCAGCGCGCCGTCCGGGTCGAGCGCGGGCAGCGGCTGGCCGTCGCGGGCGGTAGCGTCGTTGTACCACCAGGGGATGCCGTTCATGACGAAGGCGACCGGCGTCTCAGGCCCCAGCAGCGGGGCGATGGCGGCGGCGACGCTCGGCAGGGCGGGGGCCTTGGTGGTGACGATCACCGCATCCTGCGGGCCGAGCGCGGCCGGCTCGGCGCTGGCGCGCGGGCGGCAATGCAGCGTGCCGTCCGGGGCGTGGACGGTGAGGCCCCGCTCCCGGATCGCCGCGAGGTTGGCGCCGCGGGCCACGACCGAGACCTCGGCGCCGCCCTTGGCCAGGCGGGCGGCGACATGGCCGCCGATGGCGCCGGCGCCGAAGACGCAGACCTTCATGCCGTGGCCCCGCGGAGGGCGGCGATGGCGGCGATGCCGGCCTCGACGAGGCGTGCGGCGAGCCGGGCGCCGTGTTCCGGGTTGCCGGGGCGGCTGTCGGCGCAGGCGACGCCGCCGGGGGCGACCTCCTCCACCTCGATCGGCACGGCGACTTCGACGCCGGCGAGGCGGATGGCGCCGAAGCTGGCGATGGGCTGGCCAAGGAGGCTGCCGGCCGGCTCGCGGGCGCGGGCGCGCTCGGGGCGACAGAGATCGGGGCGAAGATGGAGGGCGACGGACCAGACCGGGTCGCCGCCATGGCCGAGGCTCGCCGGGCTGCCGCCGAGCTCAGCATGGAGCGCCCCCGCGATGCGCCAGAGATGCAGCGCCGGGACCACCACGCCCTGCCGTCGACGGAGACTGCGGGCGGCGGCATCGACCGGGGCGATGGAGCCGGCATGGCCGTTGAGGATGAGGATGCGCCGGCATCCCGTGCGGATCAGGTTGCCGCAGACCTCCTCCACCACCGCCTGGAGCAGGCCTGGGGTGAGGACGATGCCGCCGGGGACCATGCCGAAATAGTCCTCGCCGCCGAAGGGGATGCTGGGCAGGACGAGCGAGTCGGTGCCGGCGGCGATGCGGTCGGCCAGCGCCTCGGCGAGGAGGTAGTCGCCCATCGGCGCCTGCGGGCCATGCGTCTCGAGGCTGCCCATGGGCAGGATCGCGCAGGCCCCCTGCCCCAGCCGCCCGGCGACCTCGGGTGCCGCCAGCTCGGCGATGCGGTTGCTCATGCGAGCATGTCGAGCGCGATGCGGGTCAGCGCCTGCGCGCCGAGGCCGATGCAGCGCTCATCGGGCTGGTAGCGGTCATTGTGCAGGTGGTCGTGCCGGCCGGGCGCGCCGCTGCCGATGCGGAGCTGGAAGGCGGGCACCCGCTCGGCGAATTCGGCGAAATCCTCGGCGCCCATGCTCGGGCGGCCCTCCACCACCGCCTCGCCGAACTGGCGGCGGACGGCAGCGATGGCGGGGTCGAGCACGCTGTCGGCATTGACGAGCGGCGGCACGCCGCGCCGGTAGCTGAGCGTGCAGGTGACGCGGTGCATCGCCTCCAGCCCGGCGGCGAGGCGCTTCAGCCCGGCCTCGGCGGCATCGCGCGCCGCATGGTGCAGCGTGCGGACGGTGCCGCGGAGCTCCACCGTCTCCGGGATGATGTTGGGCGCGGTGCCGCCATGGATCATGCCGATGGTGACGACGCCGGGCATCAGCGGGTCGAGCTCGCGGCTGATCACGGTCTGCGCCCCGGCGATGAAGGCGCCGGCGGCCACGATCGGGTCGACCGCCTGGTCCGGATGCGCGGCATGGCCCGACTTGCCACGGATCACGAGGTCGAAGCGGTCCGCGGCCGCCAGCGTCGAGCCGCGGCAATAGCCGAACTGGCCGACGGGCATGTCCGGCTGGTTGTGGAAGCCGAGCGCCATGTCGACGCCCTCGAGCACGCCGTCCCTGACCATCTCCGCCGCGCCGCCGAGCGCCTCCTCGGCGGGCTGGAACACCAGCACGACGCGTCCGGCGAGCTGCGGGGCCATGTCCTTCAGGACCTCGGCGGCGCCGAGCAGCGTCGTCGTGTGGATGTCGTGGCCGCAGGCATGCATCTTGCCCTTGACCGTGCTGGCGAAGGGCAGGCCGGTCATCTCATAAATCGGCAGCGCGTCCATGTCGGCGCGGATGGCGAGCGTTGGACCGGGGCGGCCGCCCTCGATCACGCCGACCACGCCGGTGCGGCCGACGCCCGTCCGGTGCGGGATGCCCAGGCGGGCGAGCTCGGCCGCGACGATGCCCGCGGTGCGCACCTCCTCGAAGGCGAGCTCGGGATGGGCGTGGATGTCGCGGCGGATCTCGATGAGCCGCGGCTCCAGGGCCAACACCGCCTCCCGGATCGCGGTCTCGGGGTCGTTCGGGCGGGGCGAAGCGGCCATGGCGACGGGTCCTGCTGATGGAAACGTGACGCGGGAGCTTTAAGGCAAAGCGAGCCTCCCGCAAGCCGCCGGGGCGCAAATTTGCCGCGTCGCAGCAGGGGATGGCTGGCTTGCCGTCCATCATCCCGTCATGCGATACGCCACCCAATCCAAAGGGAGGAGGACGCCCGGGATGCTGCCGCGCCGAGCCTGGCTCGCCGGCGGCGCCGCCATCGCGGCGCTGCCCGCGATCGCGCGTGCCGAGGCCGCCTGGCCGGCGCAGCCGATCCACCTCGTCGTGCCCGTCGCTCCGGGCGGGACCACCGACCTCGCCGCGCGGCTGGTGGGCCAGGGGCTCGGCGCCCGGCTCGGCCAGCCCGTCATCGTCGAGAACAAGCCGGGCGCGGGATCGACGCTGGGCGCGGCGATGGTGGCGCAGGCGGCACCGAGCGGGCTGACCCTCGTCGTGTCCAACATCGCAAGCCATGGCATCGCGCCCACGCTTTACGGCGACCTGCGCTACGATCCGCTGCGCGACTTCACCCATGTCGCGCTGCTGATCGAGACGCCCTCGGTCTTCGTCGCCAACCCGCGCTTCCCGCCGCGCGACCTCGACGCCCTGGTACGGCTGTCGCGGGAGCGGCCGCAGGGGGTCGACATCGCTTCCTCCGGCTCAGGCTCCTTCAACCATCTCCTCATCGTGCAATTCGGCCAGGCGACGGGGGCGCGGGTGAACTATGTGCCCTATCGCGGCGCCGGGCCGGCCATGACGGATGTCATCGCCGACGTGGTGCCGATGATGTCGGACAGCCTGCCGAGCGCCTCCGGCCATCTCCGCGCAGGCGCGGTGGGTGGCCTGGCCGCGGCATCGGCGGCGCGCCACCTGGCCGTCCCGGCGGTGCCCACCTTCCGCGAGCAGGGCGTCGACCTCGTCAGCAACTCCTGGTTCGGCGTCTCCGGCCCGGCCGGGATGCCGCCGGCGGTGACCGGGCGGCTCAACCGGGAGATCAATGCCGTGCTAGCCGAGCCGGCCACGCAGCAGCGCTTCGCCAAGCTGGGCGGGCTGGTCCGCCCGCTCTCGCCCGCAGCCTACGCGGAGTTCATCGCCGGTGAGGTGGTGCGATGGGCGCCGGTGGTGCAGGCATCGGGCGCGAGAGTGGAGTAGCCTCGAAGGCTTGGGGATTCGGCAGGGCCCCGGCTTGACCCGAGGCGCTCCATCGGGTTGTCGTTCCACAACTGCCGCCAAGGACATGCCGGGGGCAAGCTCCGGCAGGCCGGGAGCCGAGAAAGGTAGAGCATGAAGATCAATGCCAAGGATGTCGCCTCGGGCGTTTTGCTCGTCCTGATCGCTGCCGTCGGGCTCTGGCTCAATGGCGACCACTCCCTTGGCAGCGCCCGCCGCATGGGGCCCGGCTACATGCCCATGCTGGTGTTCTGGGCCCAGATCGGGCTCGGCAGCATCGTCCTGGCGCTGGCTTTCTTCAACGGCCCGGACCCGCTGGAGAAATGGACCGGGCTCGACGCGTCGATGCTGGCGATGGCGGTCATCGTCGGCACCGTCGTCGGGCTGGTGGCGCCCTATTTCGGCAGCTTCTTCGAGAGTTCCTATGCCGCGCTCGGCCTCGGGATGCTGGTGGGCTTCCTGGTCCTGAGCTACGCGGCCGGCTGGCGGCTGCTTGCCTTCATCTGCGCCGCCATGTGCGCCTTCTGCCTGCTGCTGGAGAAGGGCGGGCTGATGCTGGCGCTGGCGGCGACCATCGGCATCGCCTGCCTGGCCGAGCCGGAGCACCGCACGCGGCCGCTCGGCGTGCTCGGCATCACCGTCTTCCTGCTGGCGCTGTGCTGGTGGATCTTCATCAAGCAGCTCGACATCCGCGTGGCCGTCTGGCCGCTGCAGTACTGACCAGAGGCAAGGATAGGGACACGCAACGGTCATGGACATCCTTGGCAACCTGGCGCACGGCTTCAGCGTCGCGCTCAGCTTCAACAACCTGCTCTTCGCGCTGATCGGCGCTCTCATCGGCACCGCCATCGGCGTGCTGCCGGGCATCGGGCCGGTCGCCACCATCTCGCTGCTGCTGCCGATCACCTTCGGCCAGCCGGCCACCACCGCCATCATCATGCTGGCCGGCATCTACTACGGCGCCCAGTATGGCGGGTCGACCACTGCCATCCTGCTCAACCTGCCAGGCGAGATCAGCTCGGTCGTCACGACGCTCGAGGGCTACAAGATGGCCCGGAACGGCCGGGCGGGCGCGGCGCTGGCGACATCCGCCCTCGCCTCCTTCTTCGCCGGCACGGTCGCAACCATCGTCGTCGCCGGGTCGGGGCCGCTGCTGACCTCGGTGGCGCTGTCCTTCGGGCCGGCGGACTACTTCTCGCTCATGCTGCTCGGCCTCATCATCTCGGCCGTCCTGGCGCAGGGCTCGGTCATTAAGTCGATCGGCATGGTGGTGTTCGGCGTGGCCCTCGGCCTGGTCGGCACCGACGTGCAGACCGGGCAGCAGCGCTTCACCTTCGGCATCCCCGAATTGTCGGACGGCATTAGCTTCGTCGCCCTGGCGATGGGCATGTTCGGCATCGCCGAGATCATCCTCAACCTGGAGCGGCCAGAGGCCCGCAGCGTCCTCAAGACCGAGGTCGGCAGCCTTTGGCTGACGCGGGAGGAATTCCGCCGGGCGACGCCGTCCACGCTCCGCGGCACGCTGGTCGGGACCGTGCTCGGCATCCTGCCGGGCGGCGGCGCCGCGCTGTCCTCCTTCGGCTCCTACATGATGGAGCGCAAGGTCTCGAAGCACCGGAACCTCTTCGGCACCGGCGCCATCGAGGGCGTCGCCGGGCCCGAGGCCGCCAACAACGCGGCGGCCCAGACCAGCTTCATCCCGCTCCTCACGCTCGGCATCCCGGCGAATGCGGTCATGGCGCTGATGGTCGGCGCCCTGATCATCCAGGGCATCCAGCCCGGCCCCCGGATGGTGGAGGCCCAGCCCGACCTGTTCTGGGGCCTCATCGCCTCCATGTGGATCGGCAATGTCATGCTGCTGGTCATCAACCTGCCGATGATCGGCATGTGGGTGAAGCTGCTGCAGGTTCCCTACAAGTTCCTCTACCCGGCGATCCTGGTGTTCTGCTGCATCGGCGCCTACAGCGTGAACAACAACGTCTTCGACGTGTACTCCACCGTCGTCTTCGCGGTATTCGGCTACATGTGC
Source organism: Belnapia sp. (assembly GCF_059504005.1). Classification (NCBI taxonomy): domain Bacteria; kingdom Pseudomonadati; phylum Pseudomonadota; class Alphaproteobacteria; order Acetobacterales; family Roseomonadaceae; genus Belnapia; species Belnapia sp. The sequence continues at coordinate 73,182 of NZ_JCACHU010000157.1, forward strand.
AACAAGCTGAAGCTGGAGCCGGCGCCGATGCTGATCGGCTTCGTGCTCGGGCCGATGATGGAGGAGCATCTGCGGCGGGCCATGCTGCTGTCCCGCGGCGACGTCATGGTGTTCCTCGAGCGCCCGATCAGCGCCAGCATGCTGGCGATCGGGGCCATCGCCCTGGCCGCCATGCTCCTGCCGAACCTGCGGAAGGGCAAGGAAGCCGCGCTCAGCGGCTGAGTCCCGAAGCCCGCCCTGGCATGGAGGCCGCCCCGGGAGGCCGGGGCGGCCTTTCCTTTTGCCGGGCCTGGCCCCAGGCTGGCGCCGGCAACCGAAGGGGGCGCGGATGGATCTCCAACTGGCCGGGCGGGTCGCGCTCGTCACCGGCGCCTCGGCGGGGCTCGGGCGCTGCATCGCGGCGATGCTGGCGCGGGAGGGCTGCCGCCTCGCCATCCTGGCCCGCCGCCGGGCGCTGCTGGAGGACCTCGCCGCCGAGATGCCGGCAACGGCCGAACCGCTCGTCCTCGTCGAGGACGTGACCGACCCGGCGGCGGCGCCCCGCATCCGCGACGCAGTGCTCGGGCGGTTCGGGCGCTGCGAGATCCTGGTCAACAATGCGGGCGGCAGCCGGCCGCAGCCGCCGGGGGAATTTGGCGAGGAGGCGGTCTGGCAGGAGGCGATGGAGCTCAACTTCCATGCCGCCCGGCGCATCACCCATGCGCTGGTGCCGGCCATGCAGGCGGCCGGGTTCGGCCGGATCATCAACCTGACCGGGCAGGACGAGCCGCACAACGTCAACCCGGCCAATGCGCCGAATGGGGCGGTCCATATCTGGGCCAAGGCGCTGTCGCGCCAGGTCGGGCGGGACGGGATCACCGTCAACTCCATCCCGCCCGGACGCATCCACTCCGAGCAGATCGACTTCCGGGTGATGCCGACCGAGGAAGCGCGGCGCGCCTGGACGGAGCGGGAGGTGCCGGCCGGCTATATCGGCCAGCCGGAGGATCTTGCGGTGCTTGCGGTGTTCCTCGCCTCGCCGCTGGCGCGCTACATCACCGGTCAGGTCATCCATGTGGATGGCGGCACGAGGCGCTTCAGCCATTAGGGGAACAGGATGTTCATTGCGATGAACCGCTTCCGCGTCATGACCGGCGCTGAGGCGGAGTTCGAGGAGCTTTGGCTCTCGCGCGATTCGAAGCTCAGCACGGTGCCGGGCTTCGTCGAATTCCAGCTGCTGCGCGGGCCGCAGAAGGAGGACCACACCCTCTACGCCTCGCACACCGTCTGGGCGAGCCGCGAGGCCTTCGAGGGCTGGACCCGGTCGGAGGCGTTCCGCATGGCGCATCGCAGCGCCGGCGGAACGCGGCCCCTCTATGTCGGCCATCCCGAATTCGAGGGCTTCGAGCCGATCCAGACCCTGAAGGGCTAGGCGCCGCGCTCGCCCGGCACCAGGCGAAGGCGGCGGGGGTCGCCGCGGCGGAGGACCAGCAGCTCCACCGGCTCGCCGACGCGCTCCGCGGTGAGCCAGCGCAGCAGGGCATCGACGCCGGTCACCGGCCGGTCGCCGATGCGGAGGATGAGGTCGCCCGCCTCCAGCCCGGCGCGGGCGGCGGGACCCTCGGGTTGGACGGCGGTGACGAGCACCCCGCTCTCCTGCACCAGGCCGGCGGCGCGGGCGAGGCGGCGGGGGACGGCCTCGCGCTGGCCGGTCAGGCCGAGGCCGGCGCGGCGGACGCGGCCGAACCGCACCAGCTCCCCGAGCACCAGCTGCGCGGTGTTGGAGGCGACCGCGAAGCAAAGGCCCTGCGCGCCGGCGATGATCGCCGTGTTGATGCCGATCACCCGGCCGGTACTGTCGACCAGGGCGCCGCCCGAGTTGCCGGGATTCAGCGCCGCATCGGTCTGCACCAGATCCTCGATCGGCCGGCCGCCGCGGCCGGCGAGGCTGCGGCCGAGGGCGCTCACCACCCCGGCCGTGACCGTCGAGGAGAAGCCGAGCGGGTTGCCGATGGCGATCGCCAGCTGGCCCACGCGAAGCGCCGCCGAGTCGCCGAGCTCGGCGACGGCGAGCGCCGCCGGGGCCTCGGCGCGGAGCAGCGCGAGGTCGGTGTCGCGGTCGGCGCCGAGCAGGCGGGCGGGCATGGGGCGGCCCTCGGCGGCCGTCACCTGCAGCGCCTCGGCCCCGGCGACGACGTGGGCATTGGTCAGCACCAGCCCGTCGGGCGAGACGGCGACGCCGGAGCCCGCCCCCTGCCCCCGCCGGCCCCGCACCGCGACATGCAGCACGGCGGGGCCGGCGCGCTCGACCGCCGCCGTGACGGCGCGGGAATAGGCATCGAGCAGCGGGGCATCCTGGGGCAGCATCGTGTCGGGCATGGCCCTGGCGAGATGGGGCGCCGTCGGACCCTCTCGCAACCGGGCCGATCGGGCAGGTAGAAGCAGGACATGGCTCTGGTCGAACTGCTCCTCGCGCTCATCGGCGCCTGCATCGGATTCTCGCTCCTCGCGCGGCGGCTGCGGCTGCCCTATGCCGTGATCCTCGTGGTAGGGGGGATGGTGCTGGCGCTCATCCCCGGCATGCCGAGCCTGCAGCTCGACCCCGACCTGGCGCTCGCCTTCTTCCTGCCGCCGCTGCTGCAGGTGAGCGCCTACCGGACAGACTGGCGAGCCTTCCGCAGCAATCTGGGGCCGATCCTGCTGCTGGCCGTGGGGGCCGTGGCGTTCACCGCCTTCGTCATCGCCGGCGTGGCGCGCTGGCTGGTGCCGGAGCTTCCCTGGCCGGCGGCGATCGCGCTCGGCGCCATCGTCGCGCCGCCGGATGCGGTCGCGGCCTCAGCCGTGCTGCAAAGGCTGCGGCTGCCGCGGCGCATCGTCACCGTGCTCGAGGGCGAGAGCCTGATCAACGACGCCTCCTCCCTCGTGCTCTACAAGCTGGCGGTCGCCGCCGCGCTGGCGAGCGGCACCTTCGGCGCGGCGAGCGGGGCGGCGAGCTTCTTCGTGCTCGGCCTCGGCGGGATCGTCGTCGGCTGGGCCGTGGGCCGGGCCGCGCTCTGGGTGATGCCGCGGCTCGACGACCTCATGCTGGAGACGACGGTCGGCTTCCTCGCCGCCTACGCCTCCTACATGGCGGGCGAGGCGCTGCATGTCTCGGGGGTGCTGGCGGTGGTGACGACGGGGCTGGTCCTCGGCCGGGCGCAGCACACCGTGCTCTCCTATGGCGCGCGCGTGACCATGGCCACGGTCTGGCGCTTCGTCGAATTCCTGCTCACCAGCCTGGTCTTCCTGCTGATCGGCCTGCAGCTCAACGATGTGCTGGACCGCATTGCGAGCCGCGGGATGCTCGACCTCGCCGGCATCGCCGGGGGCGTAGCCCTGGCGCTGATCCTGTCGCGCTTCCTCTGGGTGTTCCCGGCGAGCTGGCTGCCGCGGCGCATCCCGGCGCTGCGCCGCCGGGACCCGATGCCGGACTGGCGGCACATCGCCATCGTCGGCTGGGCCGGAATGCGCGGCGTGGTGAGCCTTGCCGCGGCGCTCGCCCTGCCGGCGGGCTTCCCGGAGCGCGACCTCATCGTCTTCCTCGCCTTCACCGTCATCCTGGCGACGCTGGTGGTGCAGGGGACGACGCTGGAATGGGTGATCCAGCGGCTGGGCGTGACGCTGCCGCCGCATCCGAACGGCGTCGACCCGGAGGAGGCCGAGGGGCGGCGGCTCATCGCGGCGGCGGCGCTGGCCGAGATCGAGCGCCGGCTGGAGGATCCGCTGGAGGGGGCCATCGCCGCCGACCTGGTCCATGAGTACCGCGACCGGGCCGGACATCTGCACCGGACGGCCGCCGGACAGGGCGCGGCGACCGCCGAGCGGACGGCGCGGCGGCGCCTCCGGCTCGCGGCGCTCGAGGCATCGCGGCGGCAGCTGATCGCGCATTATCAGGCCGGGCTTATCCCGGAGGAGGGGTTGGTGAAGCTGGAGCAGGAACTCGACCTCGAGGAATTGCGGGTTCGCCAAGTGCTGGGCGACGACCGGACAGAGGCGCAGAAGCGGCACGACGCCAAGCTTCGGCAGGCGGCGGAGGCGGCGGCCGGCATCGCCGGCAAGCCGGACGGCCTGCTGGTGGAGAAGCGGGCATGACCGGCGCCGTGGCCCCTCCCCCCGCCTTCGCCCAGCAGGTCACCTTCCTCTATGCCGAGGATCCGGCCGCCTGCCGCGACTTCTACAGCCGTGTGCTCGGCCTCGAGCTGGTGCAGGACCAGGGCTTCGCCGCGATCTATGCGACGGCGGGGCGCCGGGCCTTCCTCGGCGTGGTGCGGGCGCGCGTACCGCGCCAGGGGCATGAGCCGCGGGCGGAGGGGGGCGTGGTGCTGACCCTCGTCACGCCGGCGGTGGAGGCCTGGCACGCGCACCTAACCGCCGAGGGCGTGGTGGTCGAGGGAATGCCGGAGGCGAATGCGGCGACGGGCATCACGCATTTCTTCTTCCGCGACCCGGCGGGCTACCTGCTCGAGATCCAGCGCTTCGACCGTCCGGATTGGCCGATCCCCGGCTGACATCCGCGTGCCGGTTCTCCACCGCCCGCGCAACCATTTCAGCGCGGAGGCGTTCCGGTTGGTGCGGGGCGGCGGCGCGCAGGCGCGACCACCCGGAGAAACGGCAAGGGATGGAGGAAGAGATGAGCTGGAAGATCCTGGGCGCGGCCGGCCTGGCCCTGGCGCTCGCGGCCTGCGGGACCAACAGTTCCGACCGGACGACCGGCGGCGCGGCCGCGGGCGCGGCGACGGGCGCCGGCGTCGGTGCGCTGGGCGGGCCGGTCGGCGCGCTGGCCGGGGCCGCGATCGGCGCCGGCGCCGGCGCGGTGGCGGGGGCGACGACCAGCCCGCGCGACGTCAACCTCGGCACGCCGCCCTGGAGCAACCCGGAGGTGCGGACGCCGATCGACAACCGCCGCTCGGCCCGCCGCAGCGGCCACCGCTCGCAGAGCGCGGCGCGCCGGCCGACCAGCGAGGCGGATCGCGCCTATATGGGCGGCGGCATGGTGGGCGGCACGACGCCGAGCAGCACCGGCGCGACGACCACCAACACAACCGGCACGACCGGCACCGGCATGGGGGCCCGTGGCGATGCGGTGCCGCCCGCCGGCACCGCCCCGGCCGGCAACAGCATGAACAGCACCACCCCGATGCGGTGAGGCTGGCAGGCGTAGCGGGGCCTCGGCCCCGCTACCGCGACAGCAGGAGGTCCGGCAGGCCGGTGACCAGCGTCACCGGAAAGAGGGTGCAGAGCACCACCGTCAGCACCAGCATCAGGAAAAAGGGCAGGCTGGCCATCGCCACCTCGGTCTGCTCCTTCCCTGTCATCGTCTGCATGACGAAGAGGTTGAAGCCGACCGGCGGCGTGATCTCGGCAATCTCCACCAGCAGCACGATGAAGATACCGAACCAGACCAGGTCGAAGCCGGCCTGCTGGACGAGTGGGATGACGATGGAGGTGGTCAGCACGATCATCGAGACGCCGTCGAGCGCGGTGCCGAGCAGGACGTAGACGACGGTGAGGATGGCGATCAGCCCATAGGGGCCGAGATTGAGATGCGCCACGCCCTCGGCGAGCGCCGCCGGGATGCCGGTCAGCGCCATCGCTTTGGTGAGGAAGGCCGCCCCCGCCAGGATGAACATGATCATGCAGGACAGGCGCGTCGCGCCCTTCACGCTGTCGATGAAGGCCTGCCAGGTCAGCACGCGCTCGCCGGCGGCGAGGCCAAGAAGCGCGAAGAAGGCGATCGGCCAGACCTCGGAGAAGCCGATGACGCCGAAGGCCCAGGCCAGGATGTCTGCCGCCAGCAGCACCGCGCCGGTGCGCCAGCCGGCCGCCATCAGCAGCGAGCCGAGCACGCCGAAGGCCGCCGCCTCCGTCGCCGTCGCCCAGCCGACGAACATGGTGCCGATGACGACGACGATGAGCACGGCGCAGGGGATGAGCTTGGCGCTGGCCCGCATCTTGTCGAGGAAGCTCATCCGCGGCTCGGCCCTGGGCTGCTTCTGCGGGTTCAGCATGGCCCAGACGGCGATATAGGCGCTGAAGAGCAGCATCACCAGCAGGCCCGGGATGCAGCCGGCGATGAAGACGCGGATGATCGAGACCTCGGCTGCCACCGCATAGACGACCATGATGATCGAGGGCGGGATCAGGATGCCGAGCGTCCCCGAGGTCGCCAGCGAGCCGACGGCGACGTTCTCGTCATAGCCACGGCGCTTCAGCTCCGGCAGCGCGATCTTCGAGACCGTCGCGCAGGTCGCGGCGCTCGAGCCGGAGACGCTGCCGAAGATGCCGCAGGCGAGGATGTTGACGTGCAGCAGGCCGCCCGGGATGCGCCGCACCCATGGGGCGAGGCCGTTGAACAGCTCCTCCGACAGCTTGGTGCGGAAGAGGATCTCGCCCATCCAGACGAACATCGGCAGCGCGGCAAGGGTCCAGGAGCCGGTCGCCTCCCAGAAGGAGGAGGCGAGGAAGAGGCCGGGGCTCGGATGCACGAAGACCATGGCGACATAGCCGACGGCGGCGAGCGACATGGCGATCCAGAGCCCGGCGCCAAGCAGCACGCAAAGCAGCACCAGCAGCAGCAGGGCGAAGGTCAGCAGATCCATCGGTCAGACCTCCGCCGAGAAGTCGCCGGCCGCGGCGCGTTCCTCAGCCGCGACGACATAGCCCGGCTTGGCGCCGGCGAGGACGGCTGCCCACTCGTCGAGGATGGCGAGGAGCAGCAGGCCGCTCCCGAGCGGGACGGACATCTTCGGAATCCAGAGCGGGATGGGCACCGTGCCCTGCGCCACCTCCTCGATCTCCCAGCTGAACCACATGTCCTGCGCGGTCCAGAAGGTGACGTAGGCGATCAGCACCGCGGCGATGCCGAGCACCAGCAGCTCCGCCCAGCGGCGGGCTGCGGGGCCGAGCCTGTCGAGCGCCATGCCGACGCGGATCAGCTCGCCGCGCTTGAAGGTGGCGGCGAGGGCGAAGAAGGTGGTGGAGACGCAGAGATAGGCGCTGATGTCGTCGGCGGCGGGAAGCTGGAGCTGCATCTCCCGCATCACCACCTGCGCCATCATCACGCAGAAGATGGCAAAGAGCGACAGGGCGGCGAGGCCGGCGCCCAGGGCATAAAGCGCATCGAGCAGGCGGCGCATTCGGCTCAGCAGCCTCCGGTGACGCGGCGGATGGATGGCATCGATGGAGGCCCTTTGATGGCGGAACCCGGCAGGGCACCATCGCCGGGGGCTCCGGCGGCCGCAAGGGGCCAAGCCATGGCTGAAACAGGGCGGATGGACGGCGCTGCCCGCGATGGAGGCAGCGCCGCGCCCGGAATGGTCAGGCGGCGCGCAGGGCGTCCACCAGCTTGCGGCCATCCTCGCCGGTGCGTTGGACCCATTCCTCGGTCATGGTGTCGCCGATCTTCTTCAGCCCCGCCATGACGTCGGGCGGGATGGTGCCGATCGTGAGGCCCTTCTCCGCGAGCCGCGCCACGGCCGCCTTCTGCGCCTCCTCGGCATAGGCCCAGCCGCGGTCCTCGGCCTTCCCCGCCATCGCCTTGACCGCGGCCTGCTGGTCGGCCGGCAGGCCCTCCAGCGCGCGGCGGGAGATGAGGACGGCGTTCTTGGTCATCGAGAAGGCGGCCGGGGTGAAGACCTTGGCATAGTCCCAGGCGGAGGTGTCGACGCCGGTCTGGGCGCTCGTCACCATGGCGGTGGCGATGCCGGTGGCGAAGGCCTGGGCCAGCTCCGCCTGCTGCACCAGCACTGGGTTGGCGCCGACCAGGGCGGCGAAGCGGTTGGTCAGCGGGCTGAAGGTACGGAAGCGGCTGCCCTTCAGCACGTCGAGGCTGGCGAGCGGCACCTGGGTATAGAAGCCGGCCGCGGGCCAGCCGACGGTATAGAGCAGCGACAGCCCCTGGCGGGCGAGGCGCGCCTCGATATAGGGGCGCTGGAGCTCGGCCAGCCTCTTGGCGCCGGCGAAGTCGGCGACGAGGAAAGGCACCGCATCGGCGTCGAAGAAGGGATCCTCGTTGGAATAGGCGGTCAGCAGGATTTCGCCGAGCTGCACCTGGCCGGTCTGCACGCCGCGCTTGATCTGCGGCATGGGCAGGAGGGAGGCGTTGCTGTGCAGCTGGACCTGCAGCTTGCCGCCGGTGCCCTGCTCGAGATCGGTGCAGAATTCGCGGAGGTTCCTGGTGTGGAAATTGCCGTCCGGATAGGCGCTGGCGAGCTGCCACCTGGTCTGGGCCCGGGCCAGGCCCGGGATTGCGAGCAGGCTCGGCGCCGCCAGCGCGGCGCGACGGGTGATGGTCATGCGTGGAAGCCCCCGGTTCATTACCAGGGGCGAGTGAAGCCCGGAAGGCGTCCCCTCAACAAGGGGCCTTAGCCGGCCGAGACCACGTAATGCTTCAGCTCCTCCGCCTCCTGCTCGGCGGCCTCGATACGGGCTTTCACCAGGTCGCCGATCGAGACCATGCCGACCAGGCCGCCGCCGGCATCGAGCACGGGCAGGTGGCGCACCCGGCGCTCCGTCATCAGCGACAGGGCCTCGGCCACCAGGGTCTGCGGGCGAATGGTGACGAGGTCACGGGTCATGAACTGCGTGGCTTTGAGGCCGGTGGTGCCGGGGCCGTGTGCCGCCATGCCGCGGACGATGTCCCGCTCGCTCAGGATGCCGAGCAACTCGCCGGCCGGGCCGCGCACCAGGGCGGCGCCGATGCGGTGCTCGGCCAGCAGCCGGGCCGCGTCGAGGACGCTCTGTTCGGGCCCGAGCGAGATGACGCGGTTGCCCTTCGTCTTCAGGATGGCGGCGATGACCATGGGTTTCTCCCTTGGGCTGTCTCTTCCAGGGGATCAGGCTGCGCTGCCGCGCGCGGCGGCTGCAAGCAAAAGCCGTGCTGCGGCATCGGTCATTCCGCCGCCTTCACGGCTTCGGGCGCGGCGAGCGGGGCGCTGGCGGTGAGCTGGGTCTTCACCAGCTCGGCGAAGCGGCCGCCCTCGCGGACCAGCGCGTCGAAGCTGCCGCGCTCGGCGATGCGGCCGCCCTCGAAGACGAGGATCTCGTCCGCGTCGCGCACGGTGGAGAGCCGGTGGGCGATGATGAAGGTGGTGCGCCCGGCCATCAGCGCGGCGAGCGCCTTCTGCACCCGCGCCTCGGTGGCGGCGTCGAGGGCGCTGGTGGCCTCGTCGAGGATCAGCACCGGCGGGTCCTTCAGCAGCGCGCGGGCGATGGCCAGGCGCTGGCGCTGGCCGCCGGACAGGCTGGCGCCGCGCTCGCCGACCAGCGTGTCGTAGCCCTTCGGCTGCCGGATGATGAAGTCGTGCGCCTCGGCCATGCGGCAGGCGCGCTCCAGCTCCTCATGCGTCGCTTCGGGGCGCCCGACCAGCAGGTTGTCCCGGATGGTCCGGTTGAAGAGCATGCTCTCCTGGAAGACGACGCCGACATTGCGGCGGAGGCTGTCGAGGCTGATGTCCCGCAGGTCGTGGCCGTCGAGCGTGACCCGGCCGGCGACCGGATCCCAGAGGCGCTGCAGCAGCGCCATGGCTGTCGACTTGCCGGCGCCGGTCTGGCCGACCAGGGCGATGGTCCGGCCTGGATCGGCGCGGAACTCGACATCGGAGAGGATCCGCGGGCCGCCCGGATAGGCGAATGCCACCCGCTCGAACACGACCTGGCCGCCGGCGCGGCCGAGCGAGATGGCGCCCGGACGCTCCGGCACGCTGGTCCGTGCGTCCAGCACCTCGAAGAATTCGGCGATGCCCGGTGCCTGGAAGACGAGGCGGGAGACGAAGGCGACGGCGCCCTCCAGCTTGCTGATCAGTAGCGTGGCGAAGCCCATGAAGCTGACGATCTCGCCGACCGTCGCCTTGCCGTCGAGATGCAGCACGGTGCCGAGGATGAAGATGGCGATGACCGTCAGCGTGCTCGCGGCGCGGGTCAGCACGGAGACGACGGCCCACCAGTTCAGCACCGGGAATTGATGGTCCATCACCTGGCGGATGATGTCGCCGAACATCCGCGCCTCGCTCGCCATGCGGGTGAAGGACTGCACGACGATGACGTTGGAAAGCGCATCCTGGGCCGTGCCGGCGAGGCGCGACTGGAACATCTCCACCTTGCCCTGCGCCGTCTCGGTCTGCCTGATGACGAAGGCGGTGATGACGGCGAAGACGACGACCAGGCCGAGGAGCAGCAGGCCGAGCCGCCAGTTCATCGCCAGCGTCAGCGGCAGCAGCACCAGCGCCGCGACGAAGGTCGACATGTGGTCGCGGAAGAAGGCGAGCCAGATGCTGAAGAGGTTGTCGGCGCCGACCAGCATCACCTTCATCAGGCGGCCCGACTGGATGTCGCCGTGGAAGGAGAGCGGCAGGGCGAGGACGTGCTCGAAATACTGGTGCATGGAGACCAGCCGGTTGCGATGCGCCATGCGGTCCGCCAGCAGCGAGACGGCGACGGTCGCGCCGATGCCGGAGAGGCCGACGGCGCACCAGAGCGCGAGCAGGGCGAAGGCCTGCTCCCAGACCTGCTCCCGCGTGTTGGTCGCGGCGTGGGAGAGCACGTCGACCACTCGGCCGAACAGAACCGGCTCCAGGAAGAGCAGGCCGGCGAGCGCGATGTTGGCGATCGAAAGGCCGACCGCGACCCAGCGGTCCTTCGACAGCAGCTTCAGGACCCGCCCGTAGAGCCTGACAAAATCCATCCCGGCGCCCCTGTGAGTGGTCCCCGCGCCCGGCGGCGCCGGGCTCCATCCTGCCTATTGGGCAAGCCCCGCCGACCGGCAAGGCCTGCCCTGCGACAACACCGGAGAGGGATCGGCGGAAGGCGGCGCAAGTTCCCTCCCTCCAGTGGAACGATCCCGTGCCGGGAGGGTTGACGGCGGCCCGGCCGCACCGCCACCTATGCCGCAGAAGAACCGGGAGAGACGTCCGATGATCCTGACCCGCCGCAGGGCGCTCGCCGCCGGGGCCGGCCTGCTCGCCGCCCCTGCCCTCGCCCAGGAGGCCTGGCCGTTGCGCACCGTGCGGCTGGTCGTGCCCTTCACCCCGGCCGGCACCACCGACATCTCGGCCCGCATCCTGGCCGAGCGGCTGACCCAACGGCTCGGCCAGAATGTCATCGTTGAGAACCGGCCCGGGGCGGGCGGCAATATCGGCTCCGATGCCGTGGTGAAGTCCGACCCGGACGGCTACACGCTGCTGATGTGCACGGTGAGCTCGGGGGCGATCAACTACAGCCTCTACGGGTCGAAGATGCCCTACAAGCCCGAGGAGCTGGCCGCCGCCGGCCTCATGCTGCAGGTCCCGAACTCCATCTTCGTCACCAACGCCCTGCCGGTGAGGACGCTGAGGGAGCTGGTGGACTACGTGAAGGCGCGGCCGGGCCAGCTCAACAACGGCAGCTCCGGCATCGGCACCTCGCTGCACCTGACCGGGGAGCTGCTGAAATCCGTCGCGGGCATCGAGATGCAGCATGTGCCGTTCCGCGGCGCCGGGCCGATGCTGCAGGAGGTGATCGCCGGGCGGATCGAGGTGGCGGTGGACAACCTGCCCTCGGTCATCGGCCATCTGCGCGAGGGGCGGCTGCGGCCGCTGGCGGTGACGACGAAGCAGCGCAGCTCCGCCTTGCCGGACGTGCCGACCACGGCGGAGGCAGGCTTCCCCGATGTGGAGGCGACGGCCTGGTTTGGCGTGCAGGCGCCGGCGCGGACGCCGAAGCCGATCATCGACCGGCTCGGGGCCGAGATCGACGCGGTGGTGAAGGAGCCGGAGACGCGGGCCAAGATCGCCGACCTCGGCGGCATGGCGCCGGGGCTGACGCCGGATGGCGGCACCTCGCCTGCCGGGTTCGAGCGCTTCATCCGCGCCGAGATCGCCAAATGGACCGAGGTGGTGCGGAAGTCGGGCGCAACGGCGGAGTAGCACGCCGGCGGACCAGGATTCAGGGCCGCCTGGGCGTGGCCCCTGCGGTGCTCTGTGGCATGTCGCCAGCCCGCGGCAGCGGCGCCCTACCCGCCGCGGAACAGGGCAGCGAGGGCCGGGTCGACGCCGCTCACTTCGCGCCCGCGCGGCGCGGCGAAGCTGCCGAGGCCAGGCTTCGGCAGCTTCAGGGCGACGAGCATCTCCAGCAGCCGGACGCCGCAGGCGATGCCGTCCACCAGCGGCACCGGCGATTCGGGCTGCAGCCGCGCCGCCATCCCGGCCAGCGCGGCGCCCCCGAGCACGACCGAATCGGCGCCCTCCGCGGCGAGGCCGGCGATGGCCGCCTGCAGCTTGCGCGCCACCCCCTCCGGATCCCGCACGGCATCCTGCGGCGTGGCATCGACACCGGCGAGGCCGGCGAGGCGGGCGCTCAGCCCGTGCTGCGCGATGCGCTCGCGGTAGGTCTCCGTGCCGCCGAAGGTGACGAGGCCGAAGCGGCCGCCGGCGAGGCAGGCGGTGAGGCAGGCGGCCTCCGTCATCCCGACCACCGGGCAGGGCATGAGCTGGCGCGCGGCCTCCAGCGCCGTATCGTGGCTGACGGCGAGCAGCACGGCATCCACCGCGCCGGCCTGGGTGGCGAGGAGCTCCAGCAGGGCATGGCCGGCGACGATGTTCTCGGCGCGGGAGGAGATCACCGCCGGGCCGAAGCGCGGCGTCGCCGGGACGATCTCGGTGCCTGGGCTCGCGGCGGCGCGGGCGGCGGCGGCGCAGAGCCCGGTGATGGCCTCGGTAGTGTTGGCATTGGCGACCAGGATGCGCATCGGCTCAGCCCCCGACCATCGGCGAGCCGCGGGCGCGGAAGGGCTCCGGCAGGGAACGGGGGTTCGGCCGGTCGATCCAGAGGCGGCGGAGCTCCGGCGCCGGCGCGGCGATGCGCGTCCAGACCAGGCGGGGGTTCAGCAGCAGCAGGTCTCCGGCATGGAGCGGCAGAACGAGCGCCTGGCCGGGCGCCGCCGCGGCCGCCTCCAGCGCCGCGAGCGCAGATTGCTGGTCGGGGTCGAGCGCGGCTTCGGCCATCGCCTCCGGGTCGTGATGGCTAACGAAGGCACCCTCGGTGGTCGAGAAGACCGGGAGCGCGGCCTCGCCAAAGGGGAAGTCGCGGTGGAGCACGGCGAGCGCCCCCCGGTCGGCCTTCAGCAGCGCATTGTGTAGGGCGGCGGCGGAGACGAGGCCGAGCGCACCCTCCGGCAGGCTGCCGAGGCACAGCAGCAGGGCGGCATCGGCCGGGTCGGCGCGGAACTGGGGGCTGGCGGCGGGCGTCTCGGCACCTTGCGGGAAGGGGCGGCCAAGCAGGCGGCCGAGGGCGAGCAGCGGCTCCTCCGGCGCCGGGAGGCGGTCGAGCTTCAGGCCGCGGAGGAGGCAGAAGCCGCGGCCGTCGTCCAGCCGCTCGGCGGCCTGGCGCAGCAGCGCGGTGAGCTGCGGCCGCTGTGCCGCATCGGGCTCGGCCAGCTCGGCCGCGGCCTCGGCCCCAGCCGGGATCATCCAGTCGGCGGGGCTGAGGGCAGAGCCGGCCCAGGCGGCAGGGCCGGCCTGGGGGATGAGGCGGGGGGGCTGGGTCATGGCGGCAAGCCTAGCAGCCGGGCCGCGTCGGCGTCAGGGAGAGCGCGGCCGCGCAAGGACCCCATTGCCGGCCGGCCGCGACGGATACACGCTCCCTTCCCTCTCACACCGGAGATGCCGCATGGACCAGCCCGTCCTCGACCTGCCCTTCGACGCCGAGGCAATGCTGCCTGGCCTGCGCCGCTGGGTCGAATGCGAGAGCCCAACCTTCGACGCCGCCGCCGTCGCCCGGATGATGGAGATCGCGGCGCGCGACCTGGCGCTGATGGGCGCGCGCATCGAGACCATCCCCGGGCGGATGGGCTACGGGCCCTGCGTGCGGGCCAGCTTCCCCCACCCGAACCCAAGCCTGCCCGGCGTGCTGGTGATGGGGCATCTCGACACCGTCCACCCCATCGGGACGCTGGAGCCGCTGCCCTGGCGGGTCGAGGGCAACCGGGTCTACGGCCCCGGGGTCTATGACATGAAGGGCGGCAACTGGATCGCCCTCGAGGCCATCCGCCAGCTCACCCGCGCCGGCATCGCCACCAGCCGGCCGGTGACGGTGCTGCTGACCAGCGACGAGGAGGTCGGCTCGCCCTCGACGCGCGACCTGATCGAGGCGGAGGCGGCGCGCCACGCCGTGGTGCTGGTGCCGGAGCCGGCGCGGCCGGATGGCGGCGTGGTGACGGGGCGCTACGCCATCGCCCGCTTCAACCTGCGTGCCACCGGCCGGCCGAGCCATGCCGGGGCGCGGCTCGCCGATGGACGCAGCGCCATCCGCGAGATGTGCCGCCAGGTGGTGGCGATCGAGGCGCTGACGACCGACGACGTCACCTTCTCGGTCGGCGTGATCCATGGCGGGCAATGGGTGAACTGCGTGGCGACGCATTGCGATGCGGAGAGCCTCTCCATGGCGAAGCGCCAGGAGGACCTCGACCACGCGGTCGAGACCATGCTGGCGCTGCGGCCGACGGGCAACGACGTGCAGCTCGAGGTGCGGCGCGGCGTGACGCGGCCGGTCTGGGAGCCGGATGCGCGCGGGATGGAGCTCTACGGCACGGCGCGGCGGATCGCCCGGGGCATCGGCTTCGACGTCAGCTCGCAGAGCGCGGGCGGCGGCTCGGACGGCAACTTCACCGGGGCGATGGGCATCCCGACCTTGGACGGGCTCGGCGTGCAGGGCGCGGGCGGCCATACGCTGGAGGAGCACCTGTTGCTCGACAGCCTGGTGCCGCGGGCCCGGCTTCTGGCCGGGCTGCTGCAGGTGGTGTGAGGGCTCAGGCGGCCAGCGCCGCCTCGAGCGGCGCCGCGTCGAAGCCGAAGTCGCAGTAGCCCTGGCGCAGCCGCGCCACGTATTCGGCCGAGGGCGGGCCGGGGCGGAAGGCGAGCTCGTGGTAGATCCAGGCCTCGCCGCCATCCGGCAGGGCGAGGCGGGCCCGCTCATAGGTATGCGGGCCCTCGTAGCGGTCGAGGCTCGCCATGTGCGCCTCCGTCACCTGCCAGAGGCCGATCGGGCAGGCGGCCACGGAGTCCGGCTCGATCAGGGCGAATTTGCGCAGCACCAGCCGCCAGCCGGGGAGCAGCAGGCCGCGGACGACGACTGCGCCTGGGCAGCGGGCCTGCATCTGCGCATGGGAGAGGTTGCTGCCATAGGCGGCATAGAGTTCGGGCATGGGCGAAGCATCCCCGGCGCGGGCGGCATGGCGCAAGCCCGGGCGGCCAGGATAGAAGCGCCGGATGAGCGACATGGCCGGCGGCAGCCCGAAGCAGACCGAACGCCCCGACTGGGCCCGCGCCGAGCGCGCCCTCAGGCGCGACCCGGTCCTGAAGAAGGTGATCAAGCAGATCGGCCCCTGCACGCTCGAGCCGGTGACGCGCGAGCCCTATGAGGCGCTGGTCCGCGCCATCGCCCACCAGCAGGTGCATGGGCGGGCGGCGGAGGCGATCCTCGGCCGGCTGCTGGCGCTGCATCCGGCGCATGCCTTCCCGCCGCCGGAAGCGATCCTGGCGATGGAGGTGGAGGCGATGCGGGGCTGCGGCCTCTCTGGCTCCAAGGTCGCCGCCATCCGCGACATCGCCGAGAAGTCGGCCGGCGGGCTGGTGCCGACGCGCGAGGCCTGCTCGCGCTTCGACGACGCGGCGCTGATCGAGCGGCTCGTCGCCATCCGCGGCGTCGGGCGCTGGACGGTCGAGATGCTGCTGATCTTCACGCTCGGGCGCCCCGACGTGCTGCCGGTCGACGACTTCGGCGTGCGCGAGGGGTGGAAGGTGGCGGCGGGGCTCGAGGCACAGCCGAAGCCGAAGGAGCTGGCGGCGATCGGCGAGGCCTGGAAGCCCTGGCGCAGCGTCGCCGCCTGGTATCTCTGGCGCGCGGCGGATGCGGCGAAGCGGAGCGTGTTCAAGCCGCAATAGAGCACGATCGCTGAAGGCTGGAGCGGCCGGAGGCGTCCATCATGCAGCGAGGGAATGAGCTGGACCCCGGCCCAGCGGCTCAGCCAGGCAGCAGCTCGCGCACCAGGACGGCGGGGTCCTCGGCCGGCAGCGCGCCGTCGAGCAGCAGCATCGCCAGGCCATGCACCAGGCCCCAGGCCCGCAGCGAGGCCGGGCGGGAGCCCGCGCGGGCCGAGAGCGCCTCGAAGGCGGCGTTGCGGGCGGCGGCCAGGCCGGCATCGCGGGCCGAGGCGCGGGCGGTGAGCGGGCCGAACATCAGCCGGAAGCGCGCCGGCCGGGCCAGGGCGAAGTCGACATAGGCGATCCCCATGGCGTCGAGCGGCCCATCGGGCGCCGCGGCGGCGGCCTGCCGCAGCGCCTCACCGAACTCGGCGAAGCCGCGGAGTGCGATGCGGGCCAGCAGCGCCTCCTTGTCCGGGAAGTGGCGGTAGGCGGCAGCGGGGGAGACGCCGGCGCGGCGGGCGGCCTCGCGCAGGGAGAAGGCGCCGTCGCCGCCCTCGTCGAGCAACGCCTCGCCGGCCGCGACCAGGGCGCTCGGCAGGTCGCCATGGTGGTAGCTGCGCTCGGATGTTGACATCGTTCACATGGGCTCCGAAGTTATCGCCGTTAACATAACCGGCGAGGCCTCCCATGCCCATCCCCGTGCTGCTGCACCTCGGCTTCTCCGCCTTCGCCATGCTGGTGGTGCCGGTCGCGCTCCTCCTGCCGAAGCCCGGCGGCGGGGGGCACCGCCTTTGGGGCCGCCTGGCGGCGGCGGGGCTGGTGGGGGCGGCGGTGACGGCGCTCTTCGTCGCCCGGCATGGGCCCTCGCCGCTGCATCTCTTGGCCCTCGCCCTGCTGGTGACGGTCGCGCGGGCGGTGGTGCTCGCACGGCGGGGGCGGATCGAGGCGCATCGGCGGATGATGCTGGTCGCGGCGGGCAGCCTCTATGTCGCCGGGGCGGCGGCGGTCTTCGTCCTCGACCGGGTCGCCTACCGGCTGCTGTTCGGCTGATCCTCCCGCTCCATCCGGGCGCGGGCATTGCCGGCGACGCCGGTGCCCTCCGCCACGGGGGCGTAGAGGGAGCCGCTGGTCGGCGGGGTGGGCGCGCCGCTCTCCATCTGGGCGCGGTGGACCACGTCGCCGGCGATGCGCTCGGCAAGGCCGGGCCAGATCCGCTCGCCGAGCACGGCGCCCTTCGCCTTCCAGCCCACCGCCAGCTCGCTCGTCGGGCGCACCGAGACGCGGATGATGGCGTCGACCGTCTGATCGGGCCCATCCATCAGCACCATGCGCGGCGTCCGGCCGCTGTAGTTGCCCGCATGCTGCCAGAAGGGCGTGTCGACGGCCCAGGGCAGCACGGTCGAGACGGCGATGCGGTCGCCGAGCCCGCCGAGGCGCAGCTCCTGGTTCAGCGCGTTGCCGAGGCCGATGACGGCATGCTTCGTCGCGCTGTAGCTCGCATGATAGGCGAGCGGCACGCGGCCCTCGACCGAGGCGATGTTGACCAGGGTGCCGCCGCCCTGGCTGCGGAAGCGGCGCAGCGCGGCATGGCTGCCATAGATCACGCCCTTCAGGTTCACGTCGACGACGCGGGCATGGTCCTCGACCGGGATCTCCTCGAACCGGCCGATGCTGGCGACGGCGGCGTTATTCACCCAGACATCGATGCGGCCGAAGCGGGCGACGGCTGCCGCGGCCAGGGCCTCCACCTGATCGGGCTGGCTGACATCGGTCGGGACGACCAGGGCCTGCCCGCCGGCGGCCCGGATCTCGCCCGCCACCTCCTCCAGCACCGGGGCGCGGCGGGCGGCGAGGACGACATTCGCCCCCTGCGCGCCGACCCGCGTGGCGACGCCGCGGCCGAAGCCGCTGGAGGCGCCGGTGACGACATAGGTGCGGTTGGCGATCTCCTCCCGCCCCGGCTGGGTGGCGCAGGCGGCAAGGAGCAGGGCCAGGGCGATGAGGGCAAGCGGCGATCGGGGCAAGGCGGCCGGGCTTTCGGCAGGGATGCGGCTTCAACCGGGAGCGTGGGCGGCCGTTCCCGCCCGGCGCGGACCGAATGGTGCTTTTCAAGGACGGCCCTCCCATGCCATTCGAGCGGCGCATCCCCGCTTTTCGGCACAGGGCGAGGCCCCAGATAGGGGCTGGGTTAGGACAGGACCAGGCATGACGACGGAAGCGGCAGCCTATGGCGGCCTCACGGCCGGCGCGGAGTCCCGGCCGGAGGCCCTGGCGCGGACGGCTCCGGCGCGGCGGCCCGGACGCCGGCGGCTGCTCGGCTGGCTCGGCGCCCATCGCCGCGGCGGAACGCATGAGCCGCGGCTCGAGCTGGTGCGCTACCGCCTGGCCCCGGCCAGCTGGCCGCGGGACCTGCCGCTCTCCATCGCCATCATCGCGGACCCGCATGCCGGCGGGCCGCAGACGCCGATGGAGCACCTGGCGCGCGCGGTCGGCATGACGAATGCGCTGCGACCGGACCTCGTCGTGCTGCTGGGGGACTACCTCGCGGATGGGCGCTTCGTCGCCGACCGGCCGGCCATGCGGCAGGTGGCGGAGATCCTGGCCGGGCTGCATGCACCCCTCGGCGTGCATGCGGTGCTCGGCAACCATGATTGGTGGGAATGCCCGGCGACGCAGGCCGGCCTCCGGGCGCTGCCCGAGGCGGCGGAGGCCTTTGCCGCGGCCGGGCTTCCGGTCATGCACAACGAGCTCCGCCGCCTCTCGCATCGCGGCCGGGAGGTGTGGCTGGCCGGGCTCGGCAGCCAATGGGCCTATCGCCGGGGCGGCGCCATCTACGGCGCGCATGACCTCGAGGGGACGCTGGCCGGCATCCCCGACGGCGCGCCGAGCATCCTGCTGGCGCATGAGCCGGACATCTTTCCCTTCGTGCCCGAGCATGTGGGGGTGACGCTGTCCGGCCATACCCATGGCGGGCAGGTGCGGGTGCGCGGCTATTCGCCGCTGGTGCCGAGCCGCTACGGCAACCGCTACGCCTATGGCGCCGTGGTCGAGGAGGGGCGGCACCTCGTGGTCTCCGGCGGGAT
This sequence comes from Belnapia sp., assembly GCF_059504005.1. Classification (NCBI taxonomy): domain Bacteria; kingdom Pseudomonadati; phylum Pseudomonadota; class Alphaproteobacteria; order Acetobacterales; family Roseomonadaceae; genus Belnapia; species Belnapia sp. Next base: position 92,179 of record NZ_JCACHU010000157.1, read on the forward strand.
CGGAAACTCGGCGCTGCCGATCAGGGTCGGGATGCCGCCGGAAGTCACGCTGGTGGAGCTGGCCTAGGCTTCGTCCACGAGCAGCGCCTCGATGGTGATACAGACCGGGTTCTCGCCCGGCAGCAGGGTCCCGTCATGCACCCGGCCCTGCATGTCGGCCAGGGCGATGCCGAGGCCATCGCCGGTGAAGAGCATCTCCGTCGCATAGTCCTCGACCGCGCCGCCGCCCGCGAACCGCGCGCCGATCAGGCTGCCGAGGCTGCCGCGCAAGGCGGGGCAACGGAGGCCGTGCCGGCTCGCGACCGCGGCGAGGGCGCCCGCGGCATCCTCGTTCGGTCGGATGCGGACCGCAGCCGCGGGCCGGGCACCGGGCCGCGGCGGACCCATGGCGGGGATGGGATGGAAGACGGTGAAATTCGTCTCCGCATCCGGCTCCGAGACCAGGGCGATGCCGCTGAGGCCCCAGGCGCGGGCGGCGACAGGGCTGGCGAGCAGTGTCTCCTCCGGCAGCACATGGCCGCCGCGGCGTCCGGCGGCCTCCTCCCAGACGGCGTGGCAGTGCAGCCAGGGCTGTCCGGTGCGGCGGCCCAAGGTGATGCAGGCGCGCTCGAGGCGGGCGCCGGCGGCCGGCATATGGGTCCTGCTGTAATAGGCGGCATGGGTCGCATCCGGCGCCGGGGCCGGAAGGACGTAGGAGAAGGGCGCGAGGGTGCCGCCCTCGAGTTCCAGCGTCGCGCTGTCGAAGCCGGCGGCGTAGACGGCGCGCGTCACTGCCTCCAGCAGCGACAGGCCGGGCGCGAGGGTGAGTGCGAGCGGCAGCGCATGGCCAGCGACGCTCTCGATGCGCGGCTCGAGGGCCGGGCCAGGCTGGGCGAGACGGCGCGGGCTCATGCGAGGGGCAGCAGGCCGCGGGCCTCCATCTCCTCCCGCACCATCTTCTTGGTGATCTTGCCGTAGCCGGAGCGCGGCAGCGCCTCCCAAGCGAAGACGCGCCGCGGCATCTTGTAGCGGGCCATGCGGCCATCGAGCCAGGCGAGCAGCGCCTGCTCCTCCACCGCCTCTCCCGCGCGGGGGACGATGACGGCGACGCCGACCTCGCCCCAGTGCCGGTCCGGCACGCCGACGACCGCGACCTCTGCGACGCCGGGATACTGCAGGATCAGCTCCTCCACCTCGCGCGGATAGACGTTCGATCCGCCGGAGATGTACATGTCGGAGGCACGGCCGGTGATGTAGAGGAAGCCCTCTGCGTCCATGTGGCCGAGATCGCCGCTGCGGAACCAGCCCTGGCGAAAGGCCTTGGCATTGGCCTCCGGGTTGTCCCAGTAGCCGGCGAAGACGGCGGGGCCGGCGACGCAAATCTCGCCCTGGGCGCCGGGCGCGACCTCCCTGCCCTGCTCGTCCTGGATCTGGATCTCGATCCCCGTCCGGGCATAGCCGCAGGTGCCGATGCGGGCGGCGGGGCCGTCCTCCTCCTCATGCAGGCCGGCGGGCAGGACGGTGATGTTGCCCGTCACCTCGCCCAGGCCGAAATACTGCACGATGACGCGGCCGAGCTTGCGCAGCGCGAATTTCTGATCCTCGCGGTACATCGGCGCGCCGGCATAGATGACGTAGCGCAGCGAGGCGTGGTCGTGCCGGTCGACCGCGGGGTGCTCCACCAGCATCTTCAGGATGGTCGGCACGGTGAACATGTTGCTGACGCGATGGGCCTCGACCAGCCGCCAGGCCTCGGCCGCGTCGAACCGCTCGCCGGGGAGGAGGATGCTAGCGGCGCCGCGCGCCACCTGCGTCAGGAAATGGATGCCGGCGCCGTGCGAGAGGGGGGCGACGACCAGCGAGGCATCCTGTTCGGTCGTGCCCGGCATCAGGTCGCACAGATGGTTGGTGATGACGAAGGCCATCTGCCCATGCGTCAGCACTGCCGCCTTGGGCCGTCCGGTGGTGCCGGAGGTGAAGAAGAACCAGCACGGGTCGTCATAGGCGGCATCGGCGATGGGGAAGGCCTGGCCCTCGCCGGCGGCGATCAGCGCCTCATGCGTCGCCTGGCCGAACCCGGCCTCGCCGATGCTTGCCAGCAGGCGGAGATCGGGCAGCGCCGCCTCGACGGCCGCGGCATGCTCGGGGAAGACGGACCCGCAGAGGAAGGCGCGGGCGCCGGAGGCCTCGGCGAGATAGGCGACCTCCTCCGGCACCAGCCGGACATTGGTCGGCACCAGCACAGCGCCGAGGCGGAAGGTGGCGAACATCGCCTCCAGGATCTCGTTGGCGTTCCTGGCATGGACCAGCACGCGGTCGCCCTTGCCGATGCCATGCACGGCGAGGGAGGCGGCAAGCGCCGTGCTGCGCCGCTCGAACTCGCGCCAAGTCCAGCGGCGCTCGCCCCAGGCCAGGGCCAGGCGATCGGGCAGGCGGCGGGCGGTCTGGGCGAGGAAGCCGGCGAGGTTCATCACCCGGCGCGAGACGGGCAGGCTGGTCATCGAGGTCATGCGGGCGGTCCCTCCTTCGTTGCCGGGGAAAATACCGCCTCCACGCCCCCGGCGACATGGCCTATGAGCGGAGCGAAGCACAGCTCCGGCCGAGACCGGAACGGAGGGAACAGATGGTCCTCATCAATCGCCGCGCCCTGCTGGCCGCCGGAGCGCTCGCCGCCCCCGCCATCCGCCTGCGCCCCGCCCATGCTGCCGAGTTCAGCTTCAAATACGCGAACAACCTGCCGCTCACCCATCCGCTGAACCAGCGCGCCAAGGAGGCGGCGGAGGCGATCGCCCGCGAGACCGGCGGCAGGGTCGAAATTCAGATCTTCCCCAACAACCAGCTGGGCTCAGACACCGACATGTTGAGCCAGGTGCGGTCGGGCGCAATCGAGTTCTTCACCCTTTCGGGGCTCATCCTCTCGACGCTGGTGCCGGCGGCCTCGATCAACGGCGTCGGCTTCGCCTTTTCCAACTACGCCTCGGTGTGGAAGGCGATGGACGGCGCGCTCGGCGCCCATGTGCGGGCGCAGATCGTGAAGTCCGGCCTCGTCGTCATGGACAAGATCTGGGACAACGGCTTCCGCCAGATCACCTCCTCCTCCAAGCCGATCACGACGCCGGACGACCTGCGCAACTTCAAGATCCGCGTGCCGGTGAGCCCGCTCTGGACCTCGCTCTTCCAGGCCTTCGGCTCGGCGCCGACCAGCATCAATTTCGCCGAAGTCTATTCGGCGCTGCAGACCAAGGTGGTGGACGGGCAGGAGAACCCGCTCGCCATCATCTCGACCGCCAAGCTCTACGAGGTGCAGAAATTCTGCGCCCTGACGAACCACATGTGGGACGGGTTCTGGATGCTCGGCAATCGCCGCGCCTGGGCGGCGCTGCCGGCCGATGCGCAGGCCGCGGTGGCGAAGCACTGGAATGCCGCGGCGCTGGCCGAGCGCGGCGACGTTGCGGCGCTCAATGCCGGGCTGCAGGCGGAGCTGACGAAGCAGGGCCTCACCTTCAATACCGTCGATCCCACGCCCTTCCGCGAGGCGCTGAGGAAGGCTGGCTTCTACACGCAGTGGAAGCAGCGCTATGGCGAGGAGGCCTGGGGCATCCTCGAGCAGGATCTCGGCAAGCTGACCTGAGCCATGGCGGATATCGGCCTGGTGGAGCGGCGGCCGCCGGGCAGGGTCGAAGCCCTGCTCGGCGGCGCGCTGGAGCTGACCGCCGCGGGGCTGGTGGCGGTGGAGACCGTGCTGCTGCTGGCCGGCATCGTCGCGCGCTACGTCTTCCACAGCTCGCTCGTCTGGTCTGACGAGCTGGCCTCGGTGCTTTTCCTCTGGCTGGCGATGCTGGGGGCCGTGGTCGCCTTCCGCCGCGCCGAGCACATGCGGATGACGGCGCTGGTCGCCATGGCCCCGGCGCCGCTGCGCGGCTTCCTCGAGGCTACGGCCGTCGCGGCTCCGATCCTCTTCCTGCTGCTGCTGCTCCACCCGGCCTATGACTATGCGGTGGAGGAGAGCTTCATCACCACGCCGGCGATGGAGATCCCGGGGAGCTGGCGGGCCTCGGCCCTGCCGGTCGGCCTGCTGCTGATGCTGGTGGTGGCGCTGGTGCGCCTGCCGCGCGTCGCCGGCTGGGGGCGGGCGCTGGCGGCGCTCGGCGCGGTCGGGCTGGTGGCGGCGGGGTTCTGGTGGGCGGGGCCGGCCTTCAGGCCGCTCGGCACCCTCAACCTCGTCATCTTTTTCGTCGGGCTGGTGGCGGCGACGGTGCTGGCGGGCGTGCCGATCGCTTTCTGCTTCGGCCTCGCCACCTTCGGCTACCTGGCGCTGACGACGCGCGTGCCAATCATGGTGGTGGTCGGGCGGATGGATGAGGGGATGTCGCATCTCATCCTGCTCGCCGTGCCGCTCTTCATCTTCCTCGGCAGCCTGATCGAGATGACGGGCATGGCCCGCGCCATGATCCGCTTCCTCGCCAACCTGCTCGGCCATGTGCGGGGCGGGCTCTCCTATGTGCTGGTGGGGGCGATGTACCTCGTCTCCGGCATATCGGGGGCGAAGGCGGCCGACATGGCGGCCGTCGCGCCGGTGCTCTTCCCTGAGATGCGCGAGCGCGGGGCGAAGCCGGGGGAGCTCGTCGCCCTGCTCTCGGCGACGGGGGCGCAGACCGAGACGGTGCCGCCCTCCCTCGTGCTCATCACCATTGGCTCGGTGACGGGCGTCTCGATCGGGGCGCTATTCACCGGCGGGCTGCTGCCGGGGGCGCTGCTCGCGGTCGTGCTCTGCGGCGTGGTGTGGTGGCGGCATCGCGGGCAAGCGCTCGCCAGCGCCGCGAGGCCGGGCGCGCGGGAGATCCTGCGGAGCTTCGGCTTCGCCCTGCCGGCCCTCGCCCTGCCCTTCCTGATCCGCGCCGCGGTGGTCGAGGGCGTCGCCACGGCAACCGAGGTGTCGACCATCGGCATCGCCTATGCCTTCCTCGTCGGGCTTGTCTTCTACCGGCAATTCGACTGGGCCCGACTGCGGCCGATGCTGGTGGACACGGCGGCGCTCTCGGGGGCCATCCTGCTCATCATCGGCGCGGCGACGGCGATGGCCTGGGCGCTGACGCAATCCGGCTTCTCCCGCCAGCTCGCCGCTGCGATGGCGGCGCTGCCGGGCGGGCAGGCGGGATTCCTTGCCGTCTCCATCCTCGCCTTCGTCGTGCTGGGCAGCGTGCTGGAGGGCATTCCGGCCATCGTGCTCTTCGGCCCCCTGCTCTTCCCCATCGCGCGCGACATGGGCGTGCATGAGGTGCACTACGCGATGGTGGTGATCCTCTCGATGGGGATCGGGCTCTTCGCCCCGCCCTTCGGCGTCGGCTACTACGCCGCCTGCGCCATCAGCCGCATCGGGCCGGATGAGGGGATGCGGGCGATCTGGGGCTACATGCTGGCGCTGCTGCTCGGCACCGCCGTCATCGCCGCCATCCCCTGGATTTCCATCGGCTTCCTTTAATCGAGGAAGGGGTCGATGAGAGCCAGGAAGCCGGCCGGGTTCTCGGCATGCACCCAATGGCCGACGCCCGCGACGGTGGCGAAGCGGCAGGCCGGAAAGAGCGCCTGGATGCGCGGATGGCTTTCCGGCCGGATGTAGCTCGACCGCTCGCCATTGATGACGAGGGTCGGACCCTCATAGCGGCCGGGAAAGTCGGGGAAGCCTTCGATCACCGGCATGGCCGCGGCGATCTCCTCGAGGCCGAGGCGCCAGCGCGGCGGGTCGTCCTGCATCCGCAGGTTCTGCACGAGGAAGGCGCGGATATTCGGCTCCGGGATGGTGGCGGCCAGCGCCGCATCGGCGTCGCGGCGCGTCAGCCCCGCCTGGAGCGGAATGGCCTGCATCGCCGCGACATAGGGCCGCAGCGCCGGCGGATAGGCGATCGGCGCGATGTCGACGACGACGAGGCGCGAGATGAGACCCGGCTCGGCGAGGGCCAGCGCCATCGCCACCTTGCCGCCCATGGAATGGCCGATGACTGCGGCGGGCCTGGTATCCGTCGCCCGCATCGTCTCCGCCACATCGGCGGCCATGGCCGGATAGTCCATGGCGTCGCTACGGTCGGAGGCGCCATGGTTGCGGAGGTCGAGCGCCAGGACGCGGTGCCGCGCCGCCAGGTGGCGCTGCACCGCGCCCCAGTTCTGCGCCGCGCCGAACAGCCCGTGCAGCAGGATCACGGGCGGGCCGTCGCCTGCTTCGACCAGATTGAGGCGCATCGGCACTTCCTCCCCTACCCTCTCGCGGCCAGCAGCACGCTCGCGGCGATCAGCCCGCCGCCGATCAGGACATCCCATCCCAGCGCCTCGCCAAGCCAGAGGTTCGAAATCAGCACGCCGAGCGCCGGCACCACCAGGAAGCCGACCGAGGCACGGATGCCGGACAGCCGCCGCCCCGCCTCGATGGTCGACCAGGTGCCGATCGGCGCGGCGACGGCGCCGATGAAGGCGGCATGCGGCCAGGCAGGCAGGCCGATGCCGCCGGCCGGCTCGCGCCACAGCGCGAGCGGCAGCAGCAGCAGCGCGGCGATGGCGAAGCACCAGGGCAGCAGCTCCATCACCGGCCGCCGCGGCGGCAGGCGCCGGGTGACGAGGATGGCGACGCTCCAGAACAGGCTCGAGCCCAGCAGCATCAGATAGCCCGGCAGGGCGCCGAGGCCCGCCGTGCCAAGCATCGTCCAAGGTTGCATCAGCACGCCGACGCCGAGGAGGCCGATGGCGACGGCCAGCCATTGCGGCGGCGAGACCCGCTCCCCCAGCACCCACCAAGAGAGCGGGATCAGCCAGAAGACGGTGACATTGGTGAGGATTGCCATCCGCCCGGCCGGAATCCAGGCCAGCGCCGTATGGGTCAGCGCGAAGAAGCCGCCCAGCTGCAGCAGGCCGACCGCCAGGATGCAGGGCAGGTCGCCCCGCGCCGGCCACCTCAGTCGCCGCATCCCGGCGAGCAGCAGCAAGGTGACGGCACCCGCCATGGCGCAGCGGCTGAAGGCGAACCAGAGCGGCGTCGCATGCGCCAGCGCGTCCTTGGTGACGGGCCAGACGCCGCCGAACAGCACCACCGACACGGCGAGGTAGCGGAACCCCTCGAGCGTCGTCGCCCGCGGCGGAGTGTGTGGAGCGCCCGTCAAGACGTTGTCCTGCCCGGCGTCCTGCCGCGGCCCCCGCGACGCCGCGACGCGGTTGCGTGGAGAGTGATCAGTCGGCGACCTTGAGCATGATCTTGCCGATATGCGCGCTGCTCTCCATCAGCGCATGCGCCGCCGCAGCCTCGGCCAGCGGGAAGACCTTGTGGATCGGCGGCGCGACCTTGCCTGCGTCGAGCAGCGGCCAGACCTTCTCGCGCAGCGCCGCCGCGATCTCCGCCTTCTGCGCCGTCGTGCGCGGGCGCATGGTGCTGCCGGTGACGGTGAGGCGCCGGGTCATGATGGGGCGAAGGTCGGCCTTCGCCACCTCGAAGCCGCCAAGGAAGGCGATGATGACGAGGCGCCCGTCCATCGCCAGGCAGCGCAGGTTGCAGTTGAAGTAGTCGGCCCCGACCATGTCGAGCACGACACTGGCGAGCTTCCCGTCCGTCGCGCGCTTCACCTCCTCGACGAAATCCTGCGCGCGGTAGTCGATGGCCTGGTCCGCGCCGAGGTCGAGGCAGGCCTTGCACTTCTCGGCGCTGCCAGCGGTGGCGATCACCCTCGCGCCGAACGCCTTGGCCAGCTGGATGGCGGTGACGCCGATGCCGCTGGTGCCGCCATGGATCAGCGCCGTCTCCCCGGCGGCGAGCCGGCCATGGCCGAAGAGATTGGCCCAGACGGTGAAGAAGGTCTCCGGCAGGGCGGCGGCGCGGATGGCGTCGAACCCCCGGGGCCAGGGCAGGCACTGGCTGGCGGGGGCGACGCAGTATTCCGCATAGGCGCCGCCATTGGTGAGGGCGCAGACGCGGTCGCCCGGCTTCCACTGCGTGACCTCGGCGCCGGCGGCGACCACCTCGCCCGCCGTCTCGAGGCCGATGATCGGGCTGGCGCCGGGCGGCGGCGGGTATTCGCCCTTGCGCTGGGCGACGTCGGGGCGGTTCACGCCCGTGGCCAGGACGCGGATCAGCACCTCGTCGGGCCGCGGCCCGGGGACGGGCGCGGTGCCGGGCACCAGCACCTCGGGCGGGCCGCCTTCGCCATGGGCAATCACGGTCATCGTCGAGGGCAGCGTGGCCATGGCGGTCTCTCCCAGAGTTGCGGGGAGGTTCCGCGCGGGGGCGCATCGCGTCAAGCCGCGGGGTCTTGCCAGGACGGGTGAGCATGCGATGAATCCGCCGCCGCGCATCCGTCGCGGGAGGATGCCGATGTCGAGGATCGCCCGTCGCCCGCTGCTCGGCGGGATCGCTGGCCTGGCCGCGCCGTGCTTGGGCCGGGCGCAGGGCATCGCGACGGCCCATGAGCTGAGGTTGGGGGCGCTCTTCCCCTTCTCCGGCAGCCTGGCCCTGCTCGGCGACGAGAGCTTCCGCGGCCTCGAACTGGCGGCGGAGGAGCGGAACGCGGCCGGCGGGCTGCTGGCGCGGCCGATCCGGCTGGTGAAGGGCGATGCGGCCGGGGCGGAGCAGGCGGTTGCAGAACTGCGGCGGTTGCAGGGAGCCGAGAAGGTGGCGGCCGGCTTCGGCACCTATGCCTCGCATCTCGGATTCGCCGCGAGCCAGGCGGCGGAGCTGCAGGGCTTTCCCTTCTTCGAGCTCGGTGCCATTGCCGATCCGATCACGGAGCGCGGCTTCCGCACGCTGTTCCGGCTCTGCCCGCGGGCCAGCGACTTCGCGCGCGACTCGGTCGCCGTCATCCCGGACATGCTGGCCGCGGCCTGGTCGACGCCGGCCGAGGCGCTGCGCATCGCCATCCTCCACGAGGAGGGGCTCTACGGCCAGGCGGTGGGCGGGGCGCAGGAGGCGCAGCTCAGGGCGCGCGGGCTGAACCAGGTGGAGCGCATCGGCTATGCGGCGCGGAGCGTCGACCTCTCGCCGCTGCTGCAGCGGCTGCGCGCGGTCGGCGCCGATGTGGTGCTGCATACCGGCTACCAGAACGACATCGTGCTCTTCTACCGGGGCATGAAGGAGGCGGGCTGGCGGCCGCGCATGGTGATCGGCGCGGGCGCCGGCTACAGCCTGACGGATACGGCGCGCTCGGTCGGGCCGGACTTCGACGGCACGCTCGATGTCGACTTCCCGCAGCTCGCGGTGAACGAGGCGGCGGCACCGGGCGTGCAGGGCTTCGCCGAGCTGTACAAGCGCCGCTACGGCAGCGACCCGCGCTCCGGCCATTCGCTGGCGAATTACGTCGGCGCGCGGCTGGTGCTGGAGGCGATGCAGCGGGCGGCCGCGCTCGACCGCGACAAGCTCCGCGCGACGCTGCTGGCGACCGACGTGGCGGAGGGCGGGACGCCGAATGGCTGGGGCGCGCGCTTCGACGAGAAGGGCCAAAACCTCAGAGCCCGGCCGCTGCTCTCACAGTGGCAGGGCGGGAGGCTGGTGACGGTCGCGCCGGCCGAGGCAGCCGTGGCTGCGCTGCGGCCGGTAATGGGCGCTACTCCACCTTGATCCCCGCCTCTTGGATGATCGCCTCCCACTTGGCGATCTCCTCCATCAGCCAGCGCCTCGCCGTCTGCGGCGTGGTGTCGTGGCGGACGAGCATGGTGAGGTCGGTCAGGCGGCGCTGGACACTCTCCTGCGCCGCCGCCTTGTTGAAGGCCGCGTTGATCGCCTGCACGACCGGCTCCGGCGTGCCGGCCGGGGCGAAGACCATGTGCCAGGTGTAGCTCTCGGCATTGGCGATGCCGGCCTCGGCGAAGGTCGGGATCTCCGGCGCCTGGGCCAGGCGCTCGGCCGAGGAGATGCCGAGGGCCCGGGCATCGCCGCGCCGCGCATAGGGCAGGCCGCCGGCCGCGACATCCATGAACATCGCCAGCCGCCCGGAGAGCAGGTCCGGCATGCCCGCCGCCGAGCCGCGATAGGGGATGTGGCTGACCTTGAGGTTGCCGGCGCGCTTCAGCAGCAGCTCGGTCGCCAGGTGCACCGCGCCGCCGACGCCGCTGCTGCCGTAGTCGTACTCGCCGGGCTTGCTGCGGAAGAGGGCGACGGCCTCCTGCAGCGTCTTCACCGGCAGGTCGTTGTTCACCAGCAGGATCATCGGGATGACGCCGAGCAGCGCCACCGGCTGGAAATCGGCGACCGGGTCGAAGGCGAGCCGCGGGAAGAGCGGCCGCAGCACGGAATGGGCGATGGTGCTGTAGAGCAGCGTGTGCCCGTCTTTCGGCGCAGTCGCCACCGCCTCCGTGCCGACCACCACCCCGGCGCCGGTGCGGTTCTCGACGACGACACGCTGCGGCAGCATCTTCGACACCTCCTCGGCGAAGAGGCGGGCGGGGATGTCGGTCGGTCCGCCGGCGGAGAAGGGGACGATCAGCCGGATCGGCTGGTTGGGCCAGGCCAGCTGCGCCCGCGCCGAGGCGGCGGGCAGGATGGCGGCGGCGGCAAGTAGGCTGCGGCGGTGCATGAAGGGGCCTCCCGGTCGGCTTCGATGCCGTTGCGGGTGATCTTGGCCCCCGGGGCCTAGGGGTCAAGCCGCCTGCCGGTCTCGCCATCGAAGACGTGCAGCGCCGCCGCGGGGAGGGCGACGGGCAGGCTCGGCGCGTCCGGCGCGGGGCCGGCCAGCTTCACCACGAGGGCCTCGCCGCCCGGCAGCCGGCCATGCAGCACCGTCTCGGAGCCGAGCGGCTCCACCAGGTCGAGGGGCAGCGGCATGCCGCCCTCCGCCAGTTCCACATGCTCCGGCCGGATGCCGATGGTGAGCGGCCGCCCCTCCCCGCCCGGGCGCAGCCCGTCGGCGAAGCGCAGCACCGGGCCCGCCTTCAGCGCAACGGCCTGGCCGCCCTCGGCGAGGCTGCCCTCGAGGAAGTTCATCGCCGGGCTGCCGATGAAGCCGGCGACATAGGTATCGGCCGGCCGGGCCCAGATTTCCATCGGGGTCGCGATCTGCGCCGCATGGCCCGCATGCATGACGACGAGACGATCGCCGAGCGTCATCGCCTCGGTCTGGTCGTGGGTGACGAAGAGGGAGGTGACGCCGAGCCGGCGCTGCAGGCGCCTGATCTCGGCCCGCATCTGCACGCGCAGCTTGGCGTCGAGGTTGGAGAGCGGCTCGTCGAAGAGGAAGAGCTTCGGCTCCCGCACGATGGCGCGGCCCATGGCGACGCGCTGGCGCTGGCCGCCGGAGAGCTGGCGTGGGCGGCGGCTCAGCAGCGCCTCGATGCCGAGGAGGCCGGCGGCCTCGGCGACGCGGCGGGCGATCTCGGGCTTCGGCAGGCCGCGGATCTTGAGGCCATAGGCCATGTTCTGCTCGACCGTCATATGCGGGTAGAGCGCGTAGTTCTGGAAGACCATGGCGATGTCGCGCTCGGCCGGCTCCAGCCCCGTCACCTCCCGCCCCGCGATCGTGATGCTGCCGGCGGTCGCCGTCTCGAGCCCGGCCACGATCCGCAGCAGGGTGGACTTGCCGCAGCCCGAGGCGCCGACGATGACGATCATCTCGCCATCCTCGACGGAGAGGTCGATGCCGTGCAGGACGTGGGTGGTGCCGAAGGACTTCCGGAGGCCGGAGACGTCGAGGCTCGCCATTACTTCTCGGTCTCCGTCAGGCCCTTCAGGAACCAGCGCTGCATGAGGATGACGACGGCAACCGGCGGCAGCAGCGCCAGCACCGCCATCGCCATGATGACGTTCCACTCGTTCTGCGCGTCGCCGGTGCCGATCATCTTGGCAAGGCCCACAACGATGGTCTCGAGGCTGCGGTCGTTCACCACCAGCAGCGGCCAGAGATACTGGTTCCAGCCATAGATGAACAGGATGACGAAGAGCGCCGCGATGTTCGTCACCGAGAGCGGCAGCAGAATGTCGCGGAAGAAGCGCATCGGCCCGGCGCCGTCCATCTTGGCGGCCTCGACATACTCCTCCGGGATGGTGAGGAAGAACTGCCGGAACAGCAGCGTCGCCGTCGCCGAGGCGATGAGCGGGATGGTGAGGCCGGCCATGGAGTTGAACAGGTCCATGCTGACGATGACCTGGTAGGTCGGGATGATGCGCACCTCGACCGGCAGCATCAGCGTCATGAAGATGGTCCAGAAGGCCACCATCCGCCCGGGGAAGCGGAAGAAGACGACCGCATAGGCCGAGAGCAGCGAGATGGCGATCTTCCCCACCGCGATGCAGAGCGCCATGATCGTGCTGTTCAGCATCATCCGCCAGGCGGGCGAGACGGTGAAGCGGCCGGCACCGCCGCTGATCCAGGCGGAGGCGTAGTTCTCGGCCGCATCGCTCCCCGGCAGCAGGGGGACGTCGCCCCGGCCGATGGTCGAGGCGTCATGCGTCGAGCCGATCAGGGTGATGTAGATCGGCGTGGCGAAGACCAGCACCCCGAGCAGCAGCCAGAGGTGGGGCCAGCTGCGCCGCATCAGTAGTGCACCTTGCGCTCGATGAAGCGGAATTGCACCGCCGTCAGCGCGATGACGAGGACCATCAGGATCACCGATTGGGCGGAGGAACTGCCGAGGTTCACGTTCTGCACGCCCTCGACATAGACCTTGTAGATCAGCGTCTCGGTCGCCTTGCCGGGGCCGCCGCCGGTGAGCGCATGGATGACACCGAAGGTGTCGAAGAAGGCGTAGACCAGGTTCACGACCAGAAGGAAGAAGGCGGTCGGCGAGAGCAGCGGCAGGATGATGGTCCAGAAGCGCCGCACCGGCCTGGCGCCGTCGATCGCCGCCGCCTCCAGCACGCTGCGCGGGATGGATTGCAGCCCGGCGAGGAAGAAGATGAAATTGTAGCTCACCTGCTTCCAGGCCGCGGCGATGATGACGAGCAGCATCGCCTGGTCGCCGTTCAGCTTGTAGTCCCAGGCGATGCCGGCCTGGTTCAGTGCCCGCCCGATCAGCCCGATCGAGGGGTGGAAGAGGAAAAGCCAAAGCACGGCGGCGACGGCCGGAGCCACGGCATAGGGCCAGATCAGCAGCGTGCGGTAGAGGTTGGCGCCGCGGATGGACTTGTCCGCCTGCACCGCGAGGAACAGCGCGGTGCCCATGGCGAGCACCGCGACGGAGGTCGAGAAGATCAGCGTGTTGAAGGCCGCGCCGCGCCATTCCGGCTGCGCCAGGACCTCGGTGAAGTTCCGCAGCCCGACGAATTCGGACCGCGTGCCCCAGGGATCCTCCTGCAGCAGGGACTGCCAGATGGCGGCCCCTGCCGGCCAGAGGAAGAAGATGGCGGTGATGATCAGCTGCGGCGCGAGCAGCAGCAGCGGCAGCGCCGTGCCCGTGAATGTCGTCTTGCGCACGGCGAGCCCCTGATCAGCCGCGGTTCTGCCGCTCGAAATTCCGCAGCACCGCGTTGCCGCGCTGCACCATCGCCTCCAGCGCCAGCTGCCCGTTATGCTGGCCCTGGAAGGCCTTCTCCATCTCCTCCTGGATGATGTTGCGGATCTCGACATAGCCGCCGAGGCGGATGCCGCGGGTATTGGGCCCGGTCTCGCCGCCGCGCAGCAGCTGCTCGATGGGCACGTCGGAGCCGGGGTTCTTGTCGTAGAAGCCGGTGGACTTCGCCACCTGGTAGCTGGCGCGGCGCACCGGCACGTAGCCGGTCTCCATATGCCACTTCGCGTCGATCTCGGGCTGGCTGAGATAGCGGTAGAACTCGGCCACGCCCTTCCACTCGGCGGCGCTGCGCCCGCCCTGTGGGCCGCGGTTCAGCGCCCAGAAGCTGGCGCCGCCGATGATGCTGTTGCGCGGCGCGCCGGCGACGTCGCCGTAATAGGGCAGCATGGCGGTGCCCCACTCATAGCGCGCCTCGCGCAGGATGCGGCTGCGCAGGCCGGAGGAGGCCATGGCGATGCTGACCTCGCCCGCCGGGAAGAGCGCATCCGGCGCGCCGTCGCGGCCGCCATACTTCACCAGGCCGTCCTTCTGCCAGGCGATGAGGTTGTTCATGTGGCGGACCATCAGCGGGTTGTTCACCTGCATGGTGGCGCCGAGTCCGTCGAAGCCGTTGCCGAGGCTAGCCAGCGGGATGTTGTGGATGGAGGAGACCTGCTCCACCTGGGTCCAGGCCGGCCAGGAGAAGGTCATCGGGTTGGCGCTGCCGCCGGCCTTGAGCTTCTTGAGGGCCTCGGCCAGCTCCTCCCAGGTCTTGGGCGGCGCATCGGGGTTCAGCCCGGCGCGCTTGAAGTGGTCCTTGTTGTAGAACATCACGGCGGTGGAGCTGTTGAAGGGCATGCTCATCTGCCGCCCGTCGGAGGCCTGGTAGTAGCCGCGCACTGCCGGCAGGTAGTCGTTGAAGTCGATGGTCACGCCGGATTCGGACAGCAGCTCATGGACCGGCTTCACCGCGCGGCCCGCGGACATCATCGTGCCCGTGCCGACCTCGAACATCTGCACCACATGCGGCGCCGTGTTCGCGCGGAAGGCGGCGATCGCCGCCACCATCGTCTCCGGATAGGAGCCGCGGAAGGAGGGCACCACCTTCACGCCGGATTGCGAGGCGTTGAAGCCCGCCACGACCTCCTCGAGCTGCCCGCCCAGCGGCTGGGCCAGGCCGTGCCAGAACTGGATCTCGACCGGCGCCTGGGCGGCGGCGGGGCGGGTGCGGGTGGCGGCAATGGCCGCAGCGGCTAGGCTGGCCTTGGTCAGGGAACGGCGCCTCATGATTGCTATCTCTCCCAAAACGATCTCGTTGCCTGCGGCCGCCGGTTAGCGGCGCCAGGTTGCGGCTCCGTGCCAGTACCGTGACAGATAGATGAAGCCCGCGTGGCGCGGCAAGCCGGTCAGGCCGTCAGCCTGGCGTAAAGCTCCGGGTCGGTCGCCGCTTCGGTGCCGAAGAGGAGGATGCGGCTCGCCTCGGTGAGGCCGAGCGCGGTGCGGGCGAAGGGCTCCCGCGCCGCCAGCAGCAGCCCGGCGAGGCCGGCGACGCCGCTCTCGCCGGCGACCAGGGCCGGCTGGCGGCGGGCGAGGAGGCGCATGCAGTCGACGGCGCTGGCATCGGGGATGGCCATGAAGGCGAAGCCGGCCCGCTCCAGCTCCTGCCAGGCGAGCAGGCTCGGCTCGCCGCAGGCGAGGCCGGCCATCAGCGTATCGAGATCGCCCTCGACGGCGATGGGCTCGCCCGCCTCGGCGCTGGCCATGAGGCAGGCGGCCCGCTCAGGCTCGACGACGACGATGCGGGGCCCCTCCAGCCCGTAGCGCGCGCGCATCTGCACCGAGACGGCGGCGGCGAGCCCGCCGACGCCGCCCTGGATGAAGACATGGGTGGGCGCGGCCGGGATCGCCTCCGCCGCCTCCTCCGCCATCAGGCGGTAGCCCTGCATCACGTCGCGGGGAACCTCCGTATAGCCGGCATAGGAGGTGTCGGACACGACGAACCAGCCACGGTCCTTCGCCTCGCGCTGGGCAGCGCGGACGGCATCGTCATAGGTACCGGGGACGACGCGGATCTCGGCGCCGTAGCGGGCGATGGCGTCGCGGCGGCCCTGGCTCACCCCCTGATGGACGAAGATGACGCAGGCGGCACCGAAGCGCTGCGCGCCCCAGGCGACGCTGCGGCCATGGTTGCCGTCGGTGGCGCAGGTGACGGTGATGGCGCGCGTCGCCTCGCCATGGGCGCCCGCCGCCAGCTCGGCGGCGGTCGCGGCATTGGCGACGCCCCGCCGGGCGAGCTCCGCCTGCAGCAGCTTCATCACCGCATAGGCCCCGCCCAGCGCCTTGAAGCTGCCGAGGTCGAAGCGGCCGCCCTCGTCCTTCCAGTGCACGGCGCCGAGGCGGGCGGCCTGGGCCACGTCCTCCAGCGCGACCAGCGGGGTCGGGGCATAGCCGTCCCAGCCGGTGATCTCGTCCCGTGCCCGGCGGAAGCCGCCCTCGGGCAGCACGACGACGCCCGGGGTGCCGAGATGGCGGTTGAGGATCAGGCGGAAGGGGCGGTTCGGGATGCTCATGGCGCGGTTATCGCGCGGGGCAAGGCTGCCCGCCAATGGCGGCTTGCGCCCAGGGAGGGGCGGCGCGACATCTATTGGCGCAAGATCGGGAGAGCGCCATGCAGATCACCATCCTGGGCGGGGGCGGCTTCCTCGGCCGAAAGCTGGCGGCGCGGCTGGCCCGCGAGGGCAAGCTCGGCGGCCAGGCGATCTCGGGCCTCACCTTGTTCGACCTGCAGGCGCCGCCCGGCCTCGAGGCCCCCTTCCCCGTCCGCTGCCTCGGCGGCGACGTGGCGGACCCGGCGCAGGTTGCCGCCGCCATCCCGGAGGGGACGCGGGTGGTGGTGCACCTGGCCGCCGTGGTCTCGGCCCAGGCAGAGGCGGATTACGAGCTCGGGATGCGGGTGAACCTGCACGGCACGCTGGCGGTGATCGAGGCCTGCCGTCGGCTGGCGGCTCCGCCGCGGGTGGTCTTCACCTCCTCCGTCGCCAGCTTCGGCGGCGGGCAGGAGGCCCGGCTGGAGGACGATGCCCGCCAGCTCCCGGGCAACAGCTACGGCGCGGAGAAGGCGGCGGCGGAGCTGCTGCTGCAGGACGCCTCGCGGCGCGGCATGCTCGATGCCGTCAGCATCCGCCTGCCGACGGTGATCGTGCGGCCGGGCCGGCCGAACAAGGCGGCCTCGTCCTTCGTTTCGGCCATCCTGCGCGAGCCGCTGCTCGGGCTTCCGACCGAGCTGCCGGTGCCGGAGGATTTCGCCGTCTGGATCTGCTCGCCGCGGCGCGCGATCGAATGGTTCCTGCATGCGATGACGATGGACACGGCGCCGCTCGGCCTCGACCGCGGCATCAACCCGCCGGGGCGGAGCGCCACCGTCGGTAAGATGCTGAGCGCGCTCGAGAGCGTCGCCGGGCCGAAGGCGCGGGCGCTGGTGAAGCCCATGCCCGACCCGGCGATCGAGGCCATCGTCGGCGGCTGGCCGGCCAGCTTCACGGCGGAGCGGGCGCGGCGGCTGCTCGGCTTCTCGGAGCAAGAGTCGCTCGAGCAGATCATCCAGGGCTTCATCGAGGACGACCTTGCCGCCACCCGGGCCGAGCGGGGGCTCTGAGCCATGCTGGAGGTCGCCCGCTTCCTGCTGCCGGATGCGCCGGAGCGGGTCGCGCCCTTCAGCCATGCGGTGAGGGCGGGCGATTTCCTCTTCGTCACCGGGCAGATGCCGACCCTGCCCGGCGGCGGCCATCGCAAGGTCGGGGGCGGGATCGAGCAGCAGACGCGGCAAGTGATCGAGAACCTGAAGGCCGTGCTCTCCGGCTGCGGCGCCGCCTGGGAGCGGACGGTCTTCGCCCGGGTCTACCTGACCGAGTTCGAGCGCGACTATGCGGCGATGAACGCGGTCTGGGAATCGAGCTTCGCGCCCGGCGGGCTTCCCGGCCGGACCTGCGTCGGCGTCACGGCGCTCGCCCTCGGCGCGCTGGTGGAGATCGACCTGGTGGCGGCGCTGTAGCGGCCCCAAGGGCGACGCTAGCCCTCCTCCACCGCGCCCTGCCCGACCATCGCCGCGCGCATCGCCGGCGGGATCGCCGCCTTCTCGCCGCTGCCATGGCGCACCAGGACTAGCACGGCGCGGCAGGTGAAGACGAGGCCCTCCTTCCACACCGCATAGTCATGGGTCAGGCTGCTGCGGCGAAGCGCCGCCGGCCGCATGGTGACGGCCACCGCATCGTCGAAGGCGAGCGGGCGGAGGTAGCGGACCTCCATCTGCGCGACGACCGGCCCCACCTCGCCGGGCGCGAACCGGCCGCCGAGCGAGAGCCAGTGCGAAACGCGAAGGTCCTCGCAGAGCGCCAGATAGGCGGTGTTGTTGGCATGGGCATACTGGTCGCATTCCGACCAGCGGATTCGGTGGCGCCGGACCATGGCCCAATGCCCTTCGATGCCGAATTCCGCGCGCTCCGCATCCTCGACCATGGGTCCCTCCCTGGCCAGAGACTGCCACGGTACGGCCGGGTTGGGCAGCAGGCGGCGGATTGGTGTTATTTTGCAACAAAATCGCGCCGAATGCGGGAACGATCCGCGTGCGACCTTCACAAAACTAGGGGTTGAAATTAAACTTCAGTTCTTCGCGATTTAACGGGGTTCAGCAAGTGGCTGTTCGTGACCAACGGGCGCGGGACGATGCGCCCGAAAGCTTGGTCGTTGCCCTGACTGAACCCCGGCGCCTGTCCCCCGTGCAGCCGCGCACGATGGTGGAGCAGGCGGCGGAGGCCATCGTCGCGGCGGCTGCCCGCGGCTTGTTCCTGCCGGGCGACCGCCTGGTCGAGGCGGAGATCGCGCGCGACCTCGGCATCAGCCGCGTCCCCGTCCGCGAGGCGCTCCGCCTGCTGGAAAGCCAGGGCATCGTCGTCAGCACCCCCTACAAGGGGATGCGGCTGATGCAGGTGACGAATGCCGGCGTCGCCGCCTTGATGCGGGTGCGCCTCGCCCTCGAATCGCTTGCGGTGCGCGAGGCGCTGCGCCGGCCGGGCGGCGCCGAGCGCTTCGCCGGGCTGGGTGCCGCGGCCACCGCCTACCGGCAGGCCGCGCAACTCGGCGATCCGGCGCTGATCGTGCTGGCCGACGGCGAGTTCCATGCCGAGCTTTGCCGCATCTCCGGCAACGAGCCGCTGCTCGCCCTGTGGCAGAGCCTGGCGCGCCAGCTCGCGGTGATCTGGGGCCTCGCCCAGCAGGGCAAGATGCGGGAAGGACCCGGGGCGGAGCATGGCGCGCTGATCGCCGCCCTCGCCGCAGGGGATGAGGCAGCGGCGCTCGCCGTGCTCGAAGCCCATGTGAACTGGAACCTCGGCTTCGACTTCGAGGCGGTGATCGAGGAGCGGCGGCGGCCTCCGGCCGGGCTTTAGGGGATTGCCGCATCCTTCCTGCGGCGGGACGATGGCGGCGCCTTGAGCGCCGGAGCTGCCGCCATGACGGATGCCTTCCCCCTCCCCGATCACCACAGCCAGAACTGGTCCTTGCGCAAGCCGGCCGCGAGCGGCGCCGGGGGCATCGTTGTCTCCCAGGTGAAGGTCGCGGCTGAGGCGGGGGCCGCCATGCTGCGCGCCGGCGGCACCGCGGCCGATGCCGCCGTGGCCGCGGCCTTCGCCCTCGCCACGCTCGAGCCCTGGAACAGCGGCCTGGGCGGCATCGGCTTCGCCCAGGTGATGAAGCCCGGCATGGCGCCGGCCGAGACGGTCGATTTCGGCCCGGTCGCGCCGGCAGGGCTCGACGCCTCCGCCTTCCCGCTGACGGGGCGGATCAAGCAGGACCTCTTCTCCTGGCCGGAGGTCGAGGGGGACCGCAACATCCACGGCCCGCTCTCCTTCGTCATCCCCTCCGCCGTCGCCGGCTATGCGCTGCTGCATGAGCGGCACGGCCGCCTGCCGATCCGCGATGTGCTGGCGCCCGCCGTCGCCCTGGCGAAGCGCGGCCTGCCGGCCGACTGGTACACGACGCTGAAGGTGGCGAGCTCGGCCAGCGTGCTGCGGCTCTATCCCGAGACTGCGCGCATCTACCTGCCGAACGGCCTGCCGCCGACGACGCCCTATCAGGGCGCGCCGGGCTTCTTCCCGCTCGGCAACCTCCCGCCGACGCTGGAGCGGCTGCAGCAGGCCGGCCTCCGCGACTTCTACGAGGGCGAGATCGCGGCGCAGATCATGGCCGATGTGCGGGAGATGGGCGGCCTGCTCTCGACCGGCGACCTCGCCGGCTGCCGGGCGCGGGTGAAGCCGGCCGTCGCGGTGCCCTGGCGCGGGCGGACGCTCATGCTCTCGAACGGGCTGACCGCGGCGCCGACCATGCGCCGCGTGCTGGAGCTGATGGCCGATGTCCCGCTCGGCCCGGAACCCTCCCCCGCCTGGTACGGCCGCTTCGCCCGCGCCATGCAGGCGGCCTATGCCGAGCGGCTGGCCGGCCTCGGCGATGCGGAGCCGGAGGGCGCCGACACCTGCACCACCCACCTCACCGCCTGCGACAAGGACGGGATGATGGTGGCGGTGACGACGACGCTGCTCTCCTCCATGGGCAGCCGCGTCGTGCTGCCGCGCTCCGGCGTGCTGATGAACAACGGCGTCATGTGGTTCGACCCGCAGCCGGGCACGCCGAATGCCATGGCGCCCGGCAAGCGGCCGCTGACCAACATGTCGCCCATCATCCTCGCCTCCGGCGACCAGCCGGAGATCGCGGCCGGCGCCTCGGGCGGGCGGCGCATCCTGGCGGCGGTGCTGCAGCTGCTCTCCTTCGTCGCGGAGTTCGGGATGGAGCCGGAGGCGGCGGCGCATTACCCGCGGATCGACGTGTCCGGGCCGGAGGGCGTGACCGCCGACCGGCGCCTGCCGCCCGAGGTGCTGGCGGCGCTGCCGGGGACGCCGCTCGTCGTCGAGCATGCCGTGCTGCCGCTCAATTTCGCCTGCCCGAACCTGATCCGCCGCGGCCCGGGCGGCGAGGCCACCGGCATCAGCGACGCCATGACGCCCTGGAGCGGCGCCGTCGCGGCATGAGGCTTGCTCTCCTCTGCCGGTGACGGGGGCAAGGGCGGCTAGGCGGATTACCGCTGCGTCATCCTGAGGCAAGCAGCCCTGCCCCTGCCGCAAAGGAGCGCAGAGCATGCAACGCCGACACCTGCTGGCCGCCCTGGGCGGCCTCGCCGCCCCTGCCCTGCTGCCGCGCGCCGGCCTCGCGCAAGGCGGCGCCTGGCCGGGCCGCGGCTCGATCCGCCTCGTCGCGCAGTTCCCGCCGGGCGGGCTGGTCGACACCATCTCCCGCCTGCTCGCGCCGCCGCTCGCCCAGGCGCTCGGCCAGACCGTGGTGGTCGAGAACAAGGCGGGCGCCGGCGGGGTGGTCGGCACCGACTTCGTCGCCAAGGCGCCGGCCGATGGCTACACCTTCCTGGTCAGCCATGCCTCGGTGCATGTCTTCTCGACGGCGACGCTGCCCACCCTGCCCTTCGACCCGGTCGCCGACTTCACCCATCTCGGCATGCTGGTCGAGGCGCCGAACGTGCTGCTGGTGAAGGCGAGCTCGCCCTACCGCACGCTCGACGGGTATCTGGAGGCAGCGCGGAAGGCGCCGGTTCGCTTCGGCTCCTCCGGCATCGGCTCGGCGCCGCACCTGCTCGGGGTGATGCTCGGGGCCGAGGGGCGGGCGCCCAACCTCGACCATGTCCCCTATCGCGGCAGCGCGCCGGCGATGCAGGACCTGCTGGCCGGCTCCATCGAGAGCCTGATCGACCCGATCACCACCAATGTCGCCCTGCTGAGGGACGGCACGCTGCGCTGCCTCGGCGTCTCCTCGCCGCAGCGGCTGGCGCAGATGCCGGACATCCCGACCTTCGCCGAGCAGGGCTACGGCCAGCTGACCTCGAGCCAGTGGCTCGGCCTCTCGGCACCGAAGGGCCTGCCACAGCCCATCGCCGAGCGGGTGACGGCGCTGATCCCGGCCTTGCTCGAGACGCCCGCGCTGCGCACCCGCTGCGAGGAGCTGGTCACGCTGCCGCGCAACCCGCCGCCGCTGGGGGCCGACTTCGTCGCCATCATGCGCGAGAACATCGCCACCTGGACCGGGATCGCCCGCCAGTTCAACATCGTGGCGAGCTGACCCGCGGCCGCTGGCATGGGGATTGCGTGCCCCTCTGCGCACCATCGCAGAGGGGCAGGTCCATGGATATCGGCGTCTTCATCCCGATCAACAACAATGGCTGGCTGATCTCCGCCACCTCGCCGCAATACATGCCGAGCTTCGAGCTCAACAAGCGGGTGGTGCAGATGGCCGAGGGCTACGGCCTCGACTTCGCCCTCTCGATGATCAAGCTGCACGGCTTCGGCGGCTCGACGCAGTTCTGGGACCATGGGCTCGAGAGCTTCACGCTGATGGCGGGGCTCGCCTCCGTCACCTCGCGGATCCGGCTCTATGCCTCGACCGCCGTGCTCACCATCCCGCCCGCCATCGTCGCCCGCATGGCGGTGACGATCGACAGCATCTCGGGCGGGCGCTTCGGGGTGAACATCGTCTCCGGCTGGCACAAGGTGGAGTACAGCCAGATGGGGCTGTGGCCAGGCGATGGGCATTTCGCCAAACGCTACGACTACAGCACGGAATATGTCCGCATCATGAAGGAGCTCTGGGAGACCGGCACAAGCGACCTCAAGGGCGACTACTTCCAGATGGACCAGTGCCGGCTGAGCCCGCCGCCCTCGGTGCCGATCAAGCTCGTCGCCGCCGGGCAGAGCGGCCGCGGGATGGAATTCGCCGCGCAATACTGTGACTTCAACTTCGCCCTCGGCGAGGGAGTCAACGAGCCGCAAAAATGCATCGAGGTGCCGCAGCGCATGCTGCAGGCCGCCGAGAGGACGGGCCGCGATGTCGGCTCCTACATCCTCTACATGGTCATCGCCGACGAGACGGACGAGGCGGCGATGGCGAAGTGGGACCTCTACAACCGTGGCGCCGACCGCGAGGCGCTGGCGCATCTGCTCGGCCATGCCGCGGCCGACGTGAACACGGAATCGACCTCCATGGCGGCGGCGATCCAGCGCTCGCCCTCGCCGATCAATTTCAACATGGGCACGCTGGTCGGCTCCTATGCCAGCGTCGCGCGCATGCTGGACGAGGCGGCGACGATGCCCGGGGTGAAGGGCATCATGCTCACCTTCGACGACTTCCTGGTGGGGATGGAGAATTTCGGCACGCGCATCCAGCCGCTGATGGGGTGCCGCGGCCATGTGAAGCTCGCCGCCTAGCCCTTGGCCTCGGGCAGGTCCAGATTGGGCGCCTGCCCGAGGTGACGCATGACCGAGACCGATCCCGCCCTGATGTCTGCCGAGACCCTGCTTGCGCTTTATGCGCGGCGGGCGCTCAGCCCCGTGGAGGTGCTGAAGGCGGTGATGGAGCGGGTCGCCCGCTACAACCCCTGGGTCAATGCCTTCGCCGCCATGAACCCGCGCGCCCTGCAGGCCGCGGGCGAGAGCGAGGCGCGCTGGATGGCCGGCCGCCCGATGGGGCTGCTGGACGGCGTGCCGGCCACCGTGAAGGACCTGCTGAACCTGTCCGGCTTCCCGACCCGGCGCGGCAGCAAGACCACCGACGCCACGCCGGCGACCGAGGACGCGCCGGCGGTGCTCGGGCTGAAGGCCGCCGGCGCCGTCCTCCTCGGCAAGACGACCACCACGGAATTCGGCTGGAAGACGCCGGGCGACTGCCCCCTGCACGGCATCACCCGCAACCCCTGGAACCGTGAGCGCACGCCAGGCGGCTCCTCCAGCGGCGCCGGGGCGGCGGGGGCGGCCTGTTTCGGCCCGCTGCATATCGGCACCGATGCCGGCGGCTCCATCCGCATCCCGGCCGCCTTCTGCGGCCTGGTCGGGCTGAAGCCGAGCTTCGGCCGCGTGCCGCAATGGCCGCTCGGCGCCTTCGCCAATGTCGCCGTCGCCGGGCCGATGACGCGGACGGTGGGCGACGCGGCGCTCATGCTCTCCGCCCTGGCGGCGCATGACCTGCGCGACCCCTTCAGCCTGCCGGACGCGCCGCGTGACTGGCGGGCGGGCCTCGAGGGCGGCGTCGCCGGGATGCGCATCGGCCTAGTGCGGCGCCTCGGCTTCGAGGCCCCCCTCGATGCGGATGGCGAGGCGGCGCTGCTCGGCGCGGCGCGGATGCTGGTGGAACAGGGCGCCATCGTGGAGGAGGCGGATCCGGCCCTGCCGGATACGCGGGCGATCTTCTCCCGCGTCTGGGGCGTGGCGCTGGCGCGGCTGGTCGCCGGCATCTCGGAGGACCGGCGCGGCGTGCTCGATGCCGGCCTGGTCGAACTCGCCGGGCGCGAGGCGGGGATGAGCGCCGTCGACTTCCTCGGCGCCGAGGCGCTCCGGATCGAGGCGGCGCATGCGGCGGCGCGCTTCCACCAGCGCTTCGACCTGATGCTTTGCCCGGCCACGCCGACCGCCGCCTTCGCCGCCGACCAGCCGACCATCCGCCCGGCCGAGGCGCTGTGGCGCGACTGGGCGCCCTGGACCTTCGCCTTCAACCTCACCCGGCAACCGGCGATCTCGGTGCCGGTCGGGCTCGACGAGCATGGCATGCCGCGCGCGGTGCAGCTCGCCGCCGCGCTCTACCGCGACGACCTGGTGTTGCGCGGTGCCCGGGTGCTGGAGCAGGCGGCGGCGGTACCGCTGGCGCAGCCCGGCTGAGTCTGCTCACCTGGGAGAGAGGGTTGGAGGAAGCGGCATGCGGTTGGTGACCTACAAGCGAGGTGGCTGGGCCGGCGGCAAGGTGGGCGCGCTCCGGGCGGATGGGGCGGTGCTCGACCTGTCGGCGGCGGATGGGCAGGTCTCCTGGGACAACATGCCGGCGCTCATCGCCGGCGGCGAGGGCATGCTGAAGCGCGCCCGGGCCGCCGCCGCGCAGGCGCCGGTGGTGGAGGATGCGGTGCTGCTGGCGCCCATCCCGCGCCCGACCAAGAACATCTTCTGCGTCGGCAAGAACTACCACGAGCATGCCAGGGAGTTCGCCGGCTCGGGCTTCGACGCCACGGCGAAGGAGGTGGTGCCGGAGGCGCCCGTCGTTTTCAGCAAGCCGCCGACCGCCGTGAGCGGACCGGGCGATGCCATTCCCGCCTTCCTCGACCCAACGAACTCGGTCGATTACGAGGGCGAGTTGGCCGTCGTCATCGGCAAGGCGGGGCGCGGCATCCGCGCCGCCGACTGGGCACAGCACGTCTTCGGCTACACCATCGTCAACGACGTCACCGCTCGGACGCTGCAGCACCAGCACCGGCAATGGATCCTCGGCAAGGGGATCGACGGCTTCTGCCCGATGGGTCCCGCCATCCTCACCGCCGACGATGTGCCGGACCCGCGCGCGCTTCGCCTGACCACGCATGTGAATGGCGAGCTGCGGCAGGACGCGTCCGCCGCCGACCTGATCTTCGACATCCCGACCCTGATCGAGACCATCAGCGCCGGCATCACGCTGGAGCCGGGCGACGTCATCGCGACCGGCACGCCGGCCGGCGTCGGCATCGGCTTCCAGCCGCCGCGCTTCCTCAAGAAAGGCGATGTGGTGCGGATCGAGGTGACCGGGATCGGCGTGCTGGAGAACCCGGTCGCATGAGGCGCCGGGCGGTGCTGGCGGGCGGGCTGGCGCTGCCGGCGCTGGCCCATGCCCAGCAGGTCCAGGCGCAGGACTTCCCCGGCCGTCCGGTCACCATGGTCGTCGCCTTCCCGCCCGGCGGCCAGGCGGATGTGGTGGCCCGGCCCGTCGCCGCGGCGCTGGAGCGGCATTGGCGCCAGCCCGTTCCGGTGGTGAACCGCGCCGGCGCGGCGGGCGAGATCGGCAACGCCTTCGTCGCCCGCGCTGCGCCCGACGGGCTGACGCTGCTGATGGCGCTCTCCTCGCTGGCCATCCTGCCCGAGGCGGCGCGGCTCCTCGGACGCAGCCCGGCCTATGAGGTGGAGCAGCTGGCGCCCATCGCCCTCTTCACCGCCGACCCGACCCTGCTGGTGGTGCCGGCCGCCGCGCCCTGGCGGACGCTTGAGGAATTCCTGACCGATGCGAAGGCGCGGCCGGGCCAAATCAGCTATTCCTCCTCGGGCCACTACTCGGCGCTGCATGTGCCGATGGCGATGCTGACCACGGCGGCGGGCATCGACCTGCTGCATGTGCCCTTCCAGGGCGGGGCGCCGGCGCTGACGGCGCTGCTCGGCGGCCAGGTGCAGGCGCTGGCGAGCGGGCCGGGGCCGGTCGCGCCGCATCTGCGCGAGGGGCGGCTGCGGGCCCTTGCCGGCTGGGGCGCGCAAAGGCCCATCGGGATGCCGGAGGTGCCGACGCTGATCGAGCGCGGCTTCCCGGAGGCCGAGTACTACATCTGGGCCGGCGTCTTCGCGCCGGCCGGCACGCCGCCGCCCATCCGCGAGGCGCTGCGCGCGGCCATGGCGGCGGTCGCGGCCGAGCCGGAGACGGGCCGGGCGCTGGCCGCCGGCGGCAATGCGCTCGCCTATCGGGACGGCGCCGGCTTCGAGGAGTTCCTCCGCGCCGACAGCGCCCGGCTGGTGCGGGCGGTGCGGCGGATCGGGCGGGTGGAGTAGCGGGCGCCCTCAAGGGACGGGACAAGCGGCGCGAGCCGTGGCAGGATCGGCGCCGATGCGTCAACTCCTGTTGCTGCGGCACGCGAAGTCTTCCTGGGACGATCCGGGCCTCTCCGACCATGCCCGCCCGCTCAATGCGCGCGGCCGGCGCTCCGCCGCGGCCATGGCCGAGGCCATGCGCGAGCTGGGTCTCTCGCCCGACATCGTGCTGGTCTCCTCGGCCCGCCGCACCCTGCAGACCCTCGAGGCGCTGACGCCCTTCGAGGACGGGGCGCTGGTCGAGCCGATGGATGCGCTCTACCTCGCCCCCTGGCCGCAACTGCTGGACGAGCTGCGGCGGGCGCCGGAGACGGCGCGCAGCCTGCTGCTGATCGGCCACAACCCGGGCCTGCACGAGCTCGCCATGGAGCTCGTGGGGCCGGAGGCGCTGGCCCGCGGCGGGGCGGATGCGCGCCGCCTGGCGGAGGGCTACCCGACCGGAGCGCTCGCCGAGTTCACCATCGCCTCCGCCTGGCGGCAACTCGACCGGGGCGGGGCGCGTCTTGTGCGCTTCCTCGCCCCCCGCGACCTTCCCGCCGCAGAGGTGCCCGCCTGAGCCGCTTCGAGACCCCCGATCCCGCCATGGCCCCCCCGGACGAGGCGATCGCCGTGCCCGGGGCGGAACAGACCGTCACGCTGGAATTCGCGCTCGACCCGGAGGCGGCGCTGCGCCTGCCGCGGCATGGCGCCATCGCCTCCGCCCGGGCCGGCCGCACCAGGAGCCTGGCCGAGGAGCTGATCTGGCTCGACACGGCGGATGGCGCCCTGGCGGCGGAGGGCTTTGCCCTCGAGACCGCTCGCCGCGGTCCGCGCCGCCTTCTGCGCGCCATGCCGGCGCCGAACGCCCCCTGGTGCCCCGGCCAGCCGCCCGAGGAGCTCGAGGTGCCGCCCGACGAGGCTGCCACGCTCGTCCCCATCGCCGCCTTCAGCGGGCGCCGCAGCGTGATGGTCCTTGGCGAGGTGGAGGCAGCGCTGCTGACCGGCAAGCTGCGCGCCGTCGCCGCCGAGATGCCGGTCGCCAGGCTGACCCTGCGCGGCCCGCCGGCGGCCGTGCTGGCCCGCGCCGCGGCGCTCGCCGACCTGCACCCGCTGCCGCCGGTCGCCAGCCTGGCCGAGGAGGGCCGCGCCCTGGCCCGTGGCGAGCCGCCCCGGGCGCGCCGCCGCGGTCCGCCGGTCCTGGCCGGGGCGGCAAGGGTGGAGGAGGCGCTGCTCGCCGCCCTCGGCCATCTGCTGGAGGTGATGCTCGGCCATGCGTCCGGCTGCCGGCTGGGGGCGGGGCCGGAGGGGGTGCACCAGACCCGGGTCGCCCTGCGCCGCCTGCGCTCGGTGCTGAAATCCTTCGGCGCAGCGGCCGCCTGCCCGGAAGTCCGGGAATTCGACCTGGGCCTGCGCAGCCTGGCGACCGCCCTCGGCCCGGCACGGGACTGGGACGTCTTCCTCGCCGGCACAGGGGCGGCCGCCGCGGAGGCGATCGGCGGCGACCGTCGCCTCCTCGCCCTGCTCAAGGCCGGCGAGGCCAAGCGGCAGGAGGCCTATGGCACGCTTCGGCGCATGCTGGACGGCCCGGCCTTCCCGCGGCTGGTGCTGGCCGGGCTCGGGCTGATGCTGCTGCGCCCCTGGCGGGCCGGGCCGCCGGAGCAAGCGGCCCTGCTCGACCAGCCGCTGGCGGAATTCGCCGCCGGCCTGCTCGACAAGCGCTGGCACCGGCTGCGCAAGCGCGGCGAGGACATCGCCGAGCATGGCGCCGAGGCGCTGCACGAGGTCCGGCTGGACGCCAAGCGGCTGCGCTATGCGACGGAGCTCTTCGCCCCGCTCTGGCCGGGCAAGCCGGCGCGCCGCTTCCTCCGACGGCTGGCGGCGCTGCAGGAGGAGCTCGGCCTGGCGAACGACGTGACCGTGGCGCGGGGGCTGGTCGGCTCGCTGGGCGGCGGGGTGCCGGCCTGGGCGGTCGGCGCCGTCGAGGGCTTCGCCGCCGCCCGCACCGGCCGCGCCCGGCGCCACGCGCTGGAAGCCTGGGACGAGCTGCTGGGGGCCGATCCCTTCTGGCGCTGACGGTTTGGCTTGACGTGGCGGCAGGGAGGGCTAGGTTGCGCCCCCTTCAGTCCTCGCGGGATATACGGGCTTCGCCATGGCCAAGTCGAACACCATCCAGATCAAGCTCGTCAGCAGCGCCGAAACCGGCTTCTTCTACGTGACCAAGAAGAACGTCCGGAACACCACGGGCAAGCTGGAACTCAAGAAGTACGACCCCGTCGCGCGCAAGCACGTCGTCTTCCGCGAAGCCAAGATCAAGTAGCACTGCCGCCGGCACCGGCGCAGCGGGGGGCGGGGCCGCGAGGCGCCCGCCCTCGCCGATTCAGGCCTTGCCCTCGGCCACTTCGGCGAATTCCTCGAGGCGGGCCTGCTCGACCCGGTTGCGGCCGCCCTGCTTCGCCCGGTAGAGGGCCGCATCCGCCGCCGCCACGGCCGCGTTGACGCTGGTGCCGGCGGTGGCGATGGCGAGGCCGAAGCTGGCGGTGATCGAGAGCGAAAGCCCGGCGATCTCGAAGGGATCGGCGGCGAGCGCCATGCGCAGCCGCTCCGCCACCATGGTGGCGTAGTCGGTCGGGGCGCCGGCCAGCACCACCATGAATTCCTCGCCCCCGTAGCGGGCGACCACATCCGCGGCGCGGAGGTGGGACTTCAGCCGCTTCGCCACCTCCTTCAGCGCCGCATCGCCGGCGGGATGGCCGTAATTGTCGTTGATCGCCTTGAAGCGGTCGACGTCCAGCAGCAGCACCGCCGCATCGGCCCCGCGCAGCACGCCCTCCATGTGACGGCGGACATAGCGGCGGTTGCGCAGCCCGGTGAGCGGATCGGTGACCGCCATCTCCAGCGAGCGGTCGAGATCGGCCCGCAGCCGCTCCTGGTAGCGCTTGCGGCGGATCTGGTTGCGGGCGCGGGCGCGCAGTTCGTTCGGGTCGATCGGGCGGAGGACGTGGTCGTTGGCGCCGAGGTCGAAGCCGCGCAGCACGAGCCCGCGCTGGCTGACATCGGCGGCAAGCAGCACCGGCAGGTCGCGCGTCACGCCCTGGGCGCGAAGGCGGGAGGCAAGGCGAAGCACATCGCCCCCCTCCCCCGGCAGGCAGAGCACGGCGAGGTCGAAATTACCGTCGACCAGGATGCGCCGAGCGGCCTCCGACTCGGTCGCCGTCTGCACCAGGACGCCATCGGCGCCGAGGATGGCGGCGACCTCGGCAGCCTCCCCCGCATGTTCGGACAGGACCATGACCTGGGCGCCGTCGATGTCCGGCGATGGGTCCGGCTGCGGCTCGAAGCCCAGGTCGCGGGCGGTGTCCGAGCGCAGGCGCCAGGCATCCTGCACCTGCTTCACCCGCAGCAGCGCGCGGAGGCGGGCGAAGAGCGTCGCGTCGTCGACCGGCTTCGACAGGAAGTCGTCCGCCCCGGCCTCGAGGCCGCGGACGCGCTCCACCGGGTCGATCAGGGCGGTGATCATGACGACGGGCATATGCGCCGTCGCGCCATTCTCCTTGAGACGGCGGCAGACCTCGTAGCCATCCATCCCCGGCATCATGACGTCGAGCAGGATGACGTCGGGCGACCAGCGGGTCGCCGTCGCCAGCGCCTCGGGCCCGGAAGCGGCGAGGGCGACCTCGTAATACTCGTTCAGCAACTTCGCCTCGAGCAGGCGGAGATTGGCGGCGATGTCGTCGACGACGAGGATGCGGGCGGTCATGCTGCGCCCCCGATGTCCTGCGGGCTCGGGCGCCGAGAAGGCATCTGCTGCTGCATTCCTCTTCGATCGCCTTCCACAGCCACACTTGCGCCGGCCCTTCCGGCTTGGCGCGAGCCAGTGGCGAGCGTCCGCCACCGCTTTTCCAACCACCCCTATATCACAGGGTCGCGGGGGCATAGAACCACTCGTCAGCTTGGGGAAAGGACGAGTTCCGCTCGCTCCCGCCGGCGGAAACGGGCGGGCCTGAAGGCGGCGGCTCACCGCGCCCGGCCAAGGCGGACGCGACTGCCCTTGCCTTCGGATGCTCGGCCTCAAGGCGCAGCCCGCTATCCGCCAGGCGGGCGGCTGCCCCCTCACCCTGCCAATGGATGAGGCAAGCCTGGCATGGCTCGCGAGGCCAAGCGCGGACCGAGGAGGCGCGGCCGGGCCGAGCGGCGGCGATCCGGGCCTGCGCCGATATGGTTCCTCGGTGACGTGGTCAGGCGTTGCCGTTGAGATAGGCCATCGCCGCCTGCACGCCGCCCGGCTTGTGCGGCACGCCGGCCGCCGCAAGCCCCATCTCCGCCCCGCCCAGCGTGCCGATCAAGGAAAGCGGGCCGAAATCGCCGAGATGGCCGATGCGGAAGACCCGGTCGTTCAGCCGGCCGAGGCCGTTGCCGAGGGACATGTTGAACCGTTCGAGGATCACGGCGCGGAGCGCATTGGCGCTGTGCCCCTCCGGCAGCCGCACCGCGGTCAGCGAGGAGGAATGATGCCGCGGATCCTCGCATTGGACCTCGAGGCCCCAGTGCCGGACGGCGCGGCGGGCCGCCTCGGCGAAGCGGTCGTGCCGGGCGAAGACGTTGTCGAGCCCCTCCTCGTTCAGCATGTCGACCGCGGCGTCGAGGCCGTAGAGAAGGTTGGTCGCCGGCGTATAGGGGAAGTAGCCGGTCTCGTTCGCCTTCAGCATCGGGTGCCAGTCCCAGAAGCTGCGCGGCAGCCGGGCCGTCTCGGTCGCCTTCAGCGCCTTGGCCGAGACGGCGTTGAAGGACAGGCCGGGCGGCAGCATGAGCCCCTTCTGCGAGCCGGCGACGGTGACGTCGACGCCCCACTCCTCGTGCCGGTAGTCGATCGAGCCGAGGGAGGAGATGGTGTCGACCAGCAGCAGCGCCGGATGGCCGGCGGCGTCGATGGCGCGGCGGACCTCCTCGATGCGGGAGGTGCAGCCGGTGCTGGTCTCGTTATGGACGACGCAGACGGCCTTGATGCCATGCGACTTGTCCTCGCGCAGCGCCGCCTCGATCGCCGCGACATCGGCGCCGCGGCGCCAGTCGGTCGGGATGAATTCCGGGCGGAGCTGCAGGCGCTCCGCCATCTCCCGCCACAGCGTCGCAAACCAGCCGGTCTCGCACATCAGCACCCGGTCGCCGGGCGAGAGGGTGTTGACCAGCGCTGCTTCCCACGCCCCCGTGCCGGAGGCGGGGTAGATCACGACCGGGCCCTCGGTCTTGAAGACGGTGCGCAGCTTCTCCAGGAGCTGGGCGCCGAAGCGGCCGAAATCCGGGCCGCGATGGTCCATGGTCGGGTTGTCCATGGCGCGGAGCACGCGGTCCGGCACGTTGGTCGGCCCTGGGATCTGCAGGAAATGCCGGCCGGCGACGGGGGAGGACTGGTAGTAGGCCATGCTCTGGTCTCCGCTCTTGGGGCGGGTATGCGCCCGATCCCTGCGCTTCCGCCAATGAGAAGGGCTTGTCGGATTGATGAGCATTATAGATCGGACAAGCATCCCGCCCAGGATTAGAAACCGCGCATGAACGCCTTCACCATCCCCAAGGACCGCATCGGCGACAGCCGTCTCGCCGACCGCCTGCGGCGCGAGACCCAGGGCGAGGTGCTCTGGAGCGCCGCCGATCGCGGCCGCTACGCGACCGATGCGAGCATCTACCAGATCGAGCCGGTCGGCGTGCTGGTCCCCCGCAGCATGGCGGATGTGGAGGCGGCGCTCTCGATCTGCCGCGAGGCCGGCGTGCCGGTGCTGCCGCGCGGCGGCGGGACCAGCCAGTGCGGCCAGACGGTGAACCGCGCGCTGGTCATCGACTGCACCAAGTACCTGAACCGCGTCCTCTCCGTCGAAGGCGACACCGTGCGGGTCGAGCCGGGGATCAGCCTCGGCGCGCTGAATGCGGCGCTGGCGGCTCGCCGGCAGTTCTTTCCCGTCGACCCCTCCACCTGGGCGCGCTGCACCATCGGCGGCATGGCGGGGAACAACTCGTGCGGCAGCAAGTCGATCCGCTACGGGCTGATGGCCGACAATGTCCACGCCATCGATGCGCTGCTTGCCGATGGCAGCCGCTTCCGCTTCGGCGAGCTGCCGGACAATCTCGGCGCCGATGTGCCGGCCGGCATCGCCGACCTCATCCAGCGGCTGCGGGCGCTCGGGGCGCGGGAGGCGGAGGAGATCGCCGCTCGCTTCCCCAACCAGCTCCGCCGCGTCGGCGGCTACAACATCGAGAGCCTGACGCCGGCGGCGCGGGCCGAGGGGCGCGGCAACCTGGCGCGCCTTCTAGTCGGCAGCGAGGGCACGCTCGCCTTCTCCGCCGCGCTCGACCTCAAGCTCTGGCCGGTGAAGCCGCGCAAGGCGCTCGGCATCTGCCAGTTCCCGAGCTTCCGGGCGGCCATGGCGGCCTCGCAGCACCTGGTTACCCTCGACCCGGAGGCAGTGGAGCTGGTCGACCGGACGATGATCGATCTCGGCCGCTCCATCCCGATCTTCCGCGGCACCATCGACCGGATCGTGCGCGGCGAGCCGGACAGCCTGCTCATCGTCGAGTTCCATGGGCAGGAGGATGCGCCGCTCGCCCGCAGCCTCGATGCGCTCGAGGAGATGATGGGCGACCTTGGCTATCCCGACAGCGTCGTGCGCTGCATCGACCCGGGCTTCCAGGCCGCGGTCGCCGAAGTGCGCGAGGCCGGCCTCAACATCATGATGAGCATGAAGGGCGACGGGAAGCCGGTCTCCTTCATCGAAGATTGCGCCGTCGCCCTGCCCGACCTCGCCGACTACACGGAGCGGCTGAACCAGGTCTTCGAACGGCATGGCACCCGCGGCACCTGGTACGCCCATGCGAGCGTCGGTTGCCTGCATGTGCGGCCGGTGCTGAACATGAAGGACCCGGGCGACGTGCGGCGGATGCGCGCCATCGCCGAGGAATGCTTCGCGCTCGTCCGCGAGTACAAGGGCTCCCACAGCGGCGAGCATGGCGACGGCATCGTGCGCTCCGAATTCAATGCGACGATGTTCGGGCCGCGCATCACCGCGGCCTTCGAGGAGGTGAAGGATGCCTTCGACCCCGCCGGCCTGCTGAATCCGGGCCGCGTCGTCCGCCCGCCGCGGATGGATGACCGCACGCTCTTCCGCTACGCTCCCGGCTACGCCGCCGATCCGGCGGTGCAGCCCGTGCTGGACTGGTCCGCCTGGCCCGGCCCGCAAGGCGGGCTGCTCGGCGCGGTCGAGATGTGCAACAACAACGGCACTTGCCGGAAATCCGATGCCAACGTCATGTGCCCGAGCTACCGAGCGACGCGCGACGAGGAGCATCTGACCCGCGGCCGGGCCAACACCCTCCGCCTCGCCCTGACCGGCCAGCTGCCCGGCGGCCTCGCCTCGGACGCGGTGCATGACGCGCTCTCGCTCTGCGTCTCCTGCAAGGGCTGCAAGCGCGAATGCCCGACCGGCGTCGACATGGCGAAGATGAAGATCGAGGCCATGGCCGCCCGCGCCCGCGAGCGCGGCATCAATGCCAAGGACCGCCTGATCGCCACCCTCCCCCGCTGGGCGCCCTTCGCCGCCATGCTGCCGGAGGCGGCGAATGCCCGGAACTGGATCCCTGGCCTGCCGCGCCTCGGCGAGCGGCTGCTCGGCCTCTCCGCCGAGCGCCGCCTGCCCCGCTTCCGCCGCGATGCCTTCCATAATGCGGAGCTGCCGGCGCCGGATGGGCGGGAGGGCGAAGTCATCCTCTTCCCCGATGTCTTCAACCGGTATTTCGAGCCGGAGAACCTGCGCGCCGCGGTGCGGGTGCTGCGTGCCGCCGGCTACCGCCCGGCCGTGGCGCGGCCGCCGCGCGGGTCGCGGCCGCTGGACGAGGGCCGCACCCTGCTCGCCGCCGGGCTCGTCGAGGAGGCGCGGGCCGAGGCGCGGCGGACCCTCGTGGCGCTCTCCCACTTCCCCTCGCCTGTCATCGGCATCGAACCCTCCTCGACGCTGACGCTGCGCGACGAGTTCCTCTCCCTGCTGCCGGGCGCGGAGTCGGAGGCGCTAGCGGCGCGCACCTCCCTCATCGGCGAGTTCCTGGCACGCGAAAAGCCGAAGCTCGCCCTGAAGCCGGTCGCCGCGGCGGCGCATGTGCACGGCCACTGCCATCAAAAGGCCTTCGCCGCCTTCTCGCCGGCCGTCGCCATGCTCAGCATGATCCCGGAGCTGAAGGTGGTGCCCATCGCCTCCTCCTGCTGCGGCATGGCGGGCAGCTTCGGCTACGAGGCGGCCAATCTCGAGGTCTCGAAGGCGATGGCGGAGCTCTCCCTGCTGCCGGCGGTCCGCAAGGTGCCGCAGGCAGAGCTGATCGTCGCCGACGGCACCTCCTGCCGGCACCAGATCCAGGATTTGGCGGGGCGCGAGGCGCTGCACGGCATCCGTGTGATGGAGATGGCGCTGGCATGATCGAGGCGGTGCTCGGCACCTGGTTCGGCGGCGACCGGGCCAGCTTCCAGCCCCGCTGGTTCCAGCGGGACGAGGAACTGGATGCCGCCTGCGGCCGCCTCGCCCAGCTGCTCGACGAGGCCGGATCCGGCGCTCTCGACGGATGGGCGGCGACGCCGCACGGGGCGCTCGCCCTCTGCCTGGTGCTCGACCAGTTCCCGCGCAACCTCCGCCGCGGCCGCGCCGAGGCCTTCGCCCTCGACCCGAAGGCCCAGGCCATCGCCCGGCAGGCGGTGCTGCGGGACGGGCTCGATTGGGCGCTGACGCCGACGGAGCGGTGCTTCCTCTACCTGCCCTTCGAGCATTCGGAGCGGATGGCGGACCAGGACCTGTCCGTCGCGCTCTTCGAAGGGCTGCGCGACGACCCGATCCACCGCGCCCCCGGCGGCGCCATCGACTTCGCCTGGCGGCACCGGGCGGTGATCCTCCGCTTCGGCCGCTTCCCGCATCGCAACGCCTCCCTCGGCCGCGCCAGCACGGTGGCGGAGGCGGCCTATCTCGCGGAACCCGGTGCGGGCTTCTGAGCCCTTAAGCTTCCATTCGGACCTTCGGCGCATGCTCACGCCACGGCGATGTTGCAGCGCAGCGTAAGTCCGCCCTATAATCGTTTGGTTTCGGGAAGGAAGGCGGTCACGGCCTCGCTTATCCATGCCGCGGATCGGGCGCGCTCAGTGCCCGTCCACGGCCAGAAGGGGGTCGTATGCGAAGACGCGATGTGCTGGGCGCAGCCCTGGCGATGCCTGCCATTCTCCGGGCCGGACAGGCCCGGGCCGCCACCCTGGTCGATGTGGAGCTCGTGCTGGCCGTCGATGTCAGCCGCTCCGTCGACCCGGAGGAGCAGGAGATGCAATTCGCCGGCTACGAGGCGGCCTTCCGCGATCCGCATTTGATCGAGGGCATCATGGGCGGCCCGGTCGGCGCCATCGCGGTGACGATGTTCACCTGGTCCGACTGGCACATCCAGAACACGGTCGTGCCCTGGATGCTCCTCGACGGCGCCGCCTCGGCCAACCGCTTCGCCGACGCCGTCGCCAAGGCGCCGCGGCAGACCTGGCTCTACACCTCGATCTCCGGCGCCATGGACTATGCGGCCCGCCAGTTCGGGCAGGGCTTCGAGGGCACCCGCAAGGTGGTCGACATCTCGGGTGACGGGGTGAACAATTCCGGCCGCGCCGTCGCCGACGCGCGGGCCGAGGCGCTGGCCCAGGGGATCGTGCTGAACGGCCTCGCCGTGCTCGACCGGACGCCGCAGCCGGCATCCCTCACGGCCGGGCTGCCGCCGCTCGACACCTATTACCGCGATCAGGTGATCGGCGGCCCCGGCGCCTTCCTGGTCGTCGCCGAGGGGTTCCAGGCCTTCGAGGCGGCGGTGCGCCGTAAGATCATCCGCGAGATCGCCGCCGTCCCGCAGCCGGGGCCGGCCATGGAGCGCTTCGCCTGAACCCCTTGCGGAACGGCATCAGATGGCCATTCCTGGCGGTGCATGACCCGAATCGCCATCCTCGGCGCCGGCCTCGCCGGCCTCGCCTGCGCCCGTGAGCTCGCCGCCCGCGGCGGCGCCGTCACCCTCTTCGACAAGGGGCGGGCGGCCGGCGGGAGGCTGGCGACGCGGCGTGCGGAGGTCGGCGGCCGCAGGCTGCAATGGGACCATGGCGCGCAGTACCTGACGGCGCGCGGGGCCGACTTTGCCGCGCTGCTGGCCGAAGCGGGCGCGCAGTCCTGGGGCGAGGCCGGGCGCTTCGTCGGCGTGCCCGGAATGTCGGCCCTGCCGCGGGCCCTGGCGGCGGGGCTCGACCTGCGGGCGGCGCGGCATGTGACGGCGCTGACGGGCGAGCCCGGTGCCTGGATGGTACGGCATCTCGACGCGGCACGGGTGCGGCCGGGCGCACCCCTGCCCGACGATGCGCCTGCGGAGGACGGGCCCTTCGAAGCGGTCGCCATCGCCTTGCCGCCGGCCCAGGCGGCGCCGCTGGTGGCGCGGCCGGCGCCGGGGCTGCGCGAGCGGATTGCTGCGGTCGGCCTCGCCCCCTGCTGGACCGTGCTGGCGGCCTTCGAGGCACGGCCCGACTGGCCGGAGACGCTTCGCCCCGAAGCCGGCCCCGTCGGCTGGCTGGCCCGGGACAGCGGCAAGCCGGGGCGGGCTGCCTCGACCGAATGCTGGGTGATCCAGGGCTCGCCGGGCTGGTCCCGCGCCCATCTCGAGGCGGAGGCGGCCGCTATCGGCCCTGCCCTGCTCGCCGCGCTGCCGCCGGCCCCAGCCCCGATCCACCTCCAGGCCCATCGCTGGCGCTATTCCCTGGTCGAGCAGCCGCTCGGCGAGCCCTGCCTCTGGCTGCCGGAGGCGCGGCTCGGCCTCGCGGGCGACTGGTGCCTGGCCGGGCGGGCGGAGGCCGCCTTCGACAGCGGCCGGGCGCTGGCCGCGGCCATCCTCGGCTGAGTGGAGGAAAGGTGGCGCAAATCCAAGCTGACAGCGGCGCAGGCGGCCCTATGGTGCCGGCCAGCATGACCACCGACCCAGACCAGGCCAGCATCGCGGCCGAGATCCTCCGCCAGACCGCCGACCGCGGCGCGGAGAAGTCCATATGCCCGAGCGAGGTGGCGCGCGCCCTCGCAGGGGAGGAGGAATGGCGCCCGCTGATGGGCCGCGTCCGCCAGGCGGCGATTGCCCTCAGCCGGGAGGGCTCGGTCGAGATCCTCCGCAAGGGCAAACCGGTGCCGCCCGAGAAGGTTCGCGGCGTGATCCGCCTGCGCCGGCGCGGCGAGGCATGAGCGCGCCGATCGGGGCGCTCTTCGGCACCGGCGCGGGCGGGCTGCCGCCGGCCGAGC
The DNA here is from genome assembly GCF_059504005.1 of Belnapia sp. Classification (NCBI taxonomy): domain Bacteria; kingdom Pseudomonadati; phylum Pseudomonadota; class Alphaproteobacteria; order Acetobacterales; family Roseomonadaceae; genus Belnapia; species Belnapia sp. The sequence continues at coordinate 129,602 of NZ_JCACHU010000157.1, forward strand.
CGGTCGACTTCGCCCGCCTCACCCTGCCGGCCTCGCCCAATACCTGCCTCGCCGCGCCGCCGGGCGGGCACCCCCAGGCCCACATCACCGTCCCGCCGCTGCCGGTCGACGCCGCGACGGCCTGGCCGGTGCTGCGGCGCCTCGGCGATGGCTTCCCCCGCACCACCCTGATCCGCGACTGGCCGGAGCGGCGCCAGGCGCAATGGGTGGAGCGCTCGGCGCTGATGAACTACCCGGACATCGTCGCCGCCGAACTGGTCCCCAGGCCGGGCGGCGCCGGGCTGTTCCTCTATTCGCGCAGCCTCTTCGGCTGGTCCGATCTCGGGGCGAACCGCCGCCGGGTGGAGCGCTGGCTCGCCGCGCTCGATGCGGCGCTGCGCCGCCGCTGATTCCCCCCTCCCTACTCCGGAGTGCCTGCCATGCGCCGCCTCGGCCATTTCCTCTCCGATGCCTGGGCCCTGGCAGGCCCCTACTGGCGAAGCGAGGAACGCTGGCGGGCCCGGCTGCTGCTCGGCGTCGTCGTCGTCCTGAACCTCTCCCTGGTCGGGATGAGCGTGCTGCTCAGCTACTGGAACCGGGAATTCTTCAACAGCCTGCAGGAGAAAAACGCCGAGGCCTTCTGGGCGCTGCTCTTCTGGTGGCGGCAGACCGACAGCGGGCCGATGCCGGGCTTCGTCTTCGTCGCCGCGCTCTACATCCTGATCGCGGTCTATGCGCTCTACCTCCGCCAGGCCTTGCAGATCCGCTGGCGGTCCTGGCTGACGCGGGAGGTGCTGGACCGATGGCTCGCCGACCGCGCCTATTACCGCGTGGCGCTGACCGACCCAGGCACCGACAACCCGGACCAACGCATCGCCGAGGATCTCCGGCAATTCGTCGACAACACCCTGGCCCTCGGGCTCGGGCTGATGCGCTCGGTCGTCACGCTGTTCAGCTTCATCCTGGTGCTCTGGGGGCTGTCGGGGCCGGCGACGATCTTCGGCATCACCATCCCCGGCTACATGGTCTGGGTGGCGCTGGCCTATGCGGTGGTGGGGACAGGCCTCGCCCATCTCGTCGGCCGCAGCCTGATCCGGCTTAATTTCCAGCAGGAGCGGGTGGAGGCAGACTTCCGCTACGCCCTGGTGCGGCTGCGCGACAATGCCGAGGGCATCGCCCTCTATGGCGGCGAGGCGGACGAGAAGCGCGGGCTGCGCGAGCGCTTCGGCGCGGTGATGGGGAATTGGTGGTCGATCATGGTCGCCACCAAGCGCCTCACCTTTTTCACCAACGGCTATGCCCAGGTGGCAATCATCTTCCCCTTCGTGGTCGCGGCGCCGGCCTATTTCGCCGGGCGCATTCCGCTCGGCGGCCTCACCCAGACCTCGGGCGCCTTCTCCGAGGTGCAGGGGGCGCTGTCCTGGTTCGTCGACAACTACGCCACGCTGACGGAATGGCGTGCCACGGTGCTCCGCATCCGCGGCTTCCTGGGCGCGATCGAGGCGGCGCGGGCGGCGGCGGGCACGGGCATCCAGGCCGTGCAGGATGGCGGCGGGGCGCTGGTGCTGGAGGACGTGACCCTTGGCCTGCCCGACGGCCGGGTGCTGATCCAGGATGCCGAGGCGCGGATCGAGCCGGGCGAGGCGGTGCTCATCGCCGGCCCTTCGGGCAGCGGCAAGTCGACGCTGTTCCGCGCGCTCGCCGGGCTCTGGCCCTTCGGCCGCGGCCGGGTCCATGTGCCGGCGGGGGACGCGCTGTTCCTGCCGCAGCGGGCCTACCTGCCGCTCGGCACGCTGCGCCGGGCGGTCTGCTACCCGCGCGATGCGGCCGAATTCACCGACGCCGAGGTGCGCGAGGCGCTGGAGACCGCAGGCCTAGGCCATCTCGCGGAACGGCTCGACCAAGCGGATGCCTGGGACCGGCATCTCTCCGGCGGCGAGCAGCAGCGGGTGGCGCTGGCCCGCGCCCTGCTACTGAAGCCGCGCTGGCTCTTCCTCGACGAGGCGACGGCGAGCCTCGACCCGGAGGCGGAGGCCCGGTTCTACGAGCTGCTGAAGGAGTGGCTGCCGGGCACTGCCCTCGTCTCCATCGCGCACCGTCCGGCTGTCGCCCGGTATCACAGCCGGGCGCTCCGGGTGCGCGACGGGCATCTCGCCGCCGCGCCGGCGTGACGCCGCGCAACCCTTTCCGCCTGCGGATGTTTGTCCGGCGGCGGGAGTTGGGTGGATGCTGAACCGGATCTGGGCGCTGCTGCGCGCGAGCGTCGAGGGCTATATCGAGGACGAGGCGATGAGCCGCGGCGCGGCCATCGCCTACTACACCGTCTTCTCCATCGCGCCTCTGCTGGTGATCGCCACCGCCATCGCCGGCATCTTCTTCGGCGAGGATGCGGTGCGCGGCGCGATCTCGGAACAGCTCCGCGGCCTGCTCGGGAGGACCGGGGCGGAGACGGTGGAGGCGATGGTCCGCGGCGCGGGCAACCTCACCTCCGGCACCATCGCCACGGTCATCGGCGTCGTCACCCTGCTGCTGACGGCGAGCGGCGTCTTCGGCGAGCTGCAGACGGCGCTGAACGCCATCTGGCGGGCCCAGCCGCCCGAAGGGGGTGCGGTGACGCGGCTGATGCGGGCCAAGCTCGCCAGCCTCGGCCTGGTGGCGGCGACGGGCTTCCTGCTGCTGGTCTCGCTGATCGCCAGCACGGTGCTTTCGGCCCTCATTACCTGGTTCGGCGACCAGCTGCCGGAGCGGGTGATGCTGCTGGGCGCCGCCAATTTCGTCCTGTCCTTCCTGATGGTCACCATCCTCTTCGCCGCCATCTACAAGATCCTGCCGGACCGCGAGATCGGCTGGCGCGATGTCGCGGTGGGCGCGCTGGTCACGGCCTTCCTCTTCACCCTCGGCAAGACGCTGATCGGCTGGTATGTCGGCAGCAGCCATGTGGCGACGAGCTACGGCGCCGCGGGTGCGCTGATGGTGGTGCTGCTCTGGGTCTACTACTCGGCGCAGGTCTTCCTGCTGGGTGCCGAGTTCACCCGGGCCTGGGCCGGGCTGCAGGGAAGCCCCGCGGGCCAGGCGGCCATGGCCGAGGCGCCGCACCATCGCGGGCGGGACCGCCGCGCGCAGAAGCGGGCCGAGACCGGGCATTTCCTCGGCGGCGCCGCGGCCATGGCGGTGGTGATGGCGATGCTCCGGCGCAAGAAGTAACCCTCAGCCGACCTCGCGCACCACGCGCAGCACCGAGTCCGCATAGCGCTCGAGCTTGCTGCGCCCGACGCCCGGGATCATCGCCAGCTCCTCCGCATCCTGCGGCCGGCGCTCGGCGATGGCGGCCAGCGTGTCGTTCTGGAAGATGACATAGGCCGGCACGCCCTGCTCGGAGGCCTCGCGCTTGCGCCAGGCGCGGAGCGCATCGAACAGCGCGTCGCCGGCCATGGCGGGCTCGGCGCTGCGGCCGCGCTCGCGCGGGCTCGGCGTGGTCAGCGTCTCGGCGCGGAGCATCACCTTCTCCTCGCCCTTGAGGATCGGGCGGGCGGCCTCGGTCGGCACCAGCTCGCCATGGTTCTCGACGGCGACGTCGAGCGCGCCGCGGGCGACGAGCTGCCGCGCCACGCCGCGCCAGGCGAGGTCGGACAGGTCGGCGCCGATGCCGAAGGTCTTGAGCTGGTCATGCGAGAACTGCGCGACCTTCGGCGTCAGCTTGCCGCGCAGCACGTCGACCACATGGCCGAGGCCGAAATGCCCGCCCGAGGGCAGCCGGGTGCGCAGCACGGCGCTCAGCAGCTTCTGCGCCGGGATGGTGCCGTCGAAGAGGCGCGGCGGGTTGCGGCAGACATCGCAGGCGCCGCATTGCTCCGTCGCCTGCTCGCCGAAGCAGCGGAGCAGGATGCGCCGCCGGCAGGTGGCCGCCTCGGCGATCGAGACCATCGCCTCCAGCCGCGCCCGCTCGATGCGCTTCTGCTCCGGGGTTGCCGGACTTTCCTCGATCCGGTGGCGGGCGAGGGCGATGTCGCCGGCGCCGTAGAGCAGCAGGGCGCGCGCCGGCAGCCCGTCGCGCCCGGCGCGGCCGATCTCCTGGTACCAGCTCTCCGGCGAGCGCGGCAGGTCGAGATGGGCGACCCAGCGCACGTCCGGCCGGTCGATCCCCATACCGAAGGCGATGGTCGCCGCCATGATGACGGCATCGCCGCGGGCGAAGCGGCGATGCGCCTGGCGCTTCGCCTCCCCCTCCATGCCGGCATGGAAGCAGAGCGCGTCATGGCCGTCGGCGCGGAGCCACTCGGCGGTCTGCTCGGTCTTGGCGCGGCTGCCGCAATAGACGATGCCGGCCCCCGCGCCGTCGCCCGCCGCCTTGACGAAGGCGCGGAGCTGCGCCCGCTCCTGCTCGCGGGGCTCGGCGCTGATGAAGATGTTCGGCCGGTCGAAGCCGCCGCGGAAGACCGGGCTCTCGGCGAGGCCGAGCTGCGCGCGGATGTCCTCGACGGTGCGCGGGTCGGCGGTCGCGGTGAGCGCGAGGCGCGGCACGCCCGGGAAACGCTCGGCCAGCAGGCCGAGGCCGCGATACTCGGGGCGGAAGTGATGGCCCCACTGGCTGACGCAATGCGCCTCGTCGATGGCGAAGAGGGCGAGCGGCCGACGGGCGAGGAAGTCGAGCGTGCCCTCCAGCGTCAGCCGCTCTGGCGAGATGTAGAGCAGCTTGACCGCGCCGCGGCCGAGGTCGCGCTTCACCTCCCGCGCTTCCTCCTCCGGCAGGTCGGAGTGCAGGGCGGCGGCGGCGACGCCCTGCTGGCGGAGCGCCGTAACCTGGTCCTCCATCAGCGCGATGAGCGGCGAGACGACGACGCCGAGCCCCTCGCGGCACAGCGCCGGCACCTGGAAGCAGAGCGACTTGCCGCCGCCTGTCGGCATGAGCACGAGGCCCGAGCCGCCCGCCATCACATGGCGGACGATCTCCTCCTGGCGGCCGCGGAAACCGGGATGGCCGAAGACCCGATGCAGCAACTCGGCTGGGTCGGCAACAGCCCCCGGATGGGTCGGGGACTCCATGACATCGGGCATGCCGCCTACATGGCACGGGCCGGAGCCGCCGTCAGCTATTGTTGCGGATCAGCTGCCGAGAAGGATCTCGACGCGTCGGCTCTCGGTCGGGATCATCTCGTAGGAGACCGGGCCGCGCGGCTCGATGCGGATCCGGCTGCGGTCGATGCCCGCGGCCACCAGCACATCGGCGACGTTGCGGGCCCGCGCCTCGGCGAGGCTGCGGTTGAAGCCGGCGCTGCCCTCGGGCGCGGTGAAGCCGCGGATGCGGATCGGGGCCGAGGGGCTTGCCTTGGCGCGCTCCGCCAGTTCCGAGACGAGGCTCACCGCATTCTCGTCCAGCGCGGCGCTGTCGGTGGTGAAGAAGACGACGCTGCGCGAGGCCGGCGCCTGGCCGGGCATCTGGCAGGCGGCCACCAGCAGCATCGGCACGGCAGCGAGGAAGGGACGGCGACGCATGCGACCACTCTAGGGGCGATGTGACGGATCGGCGCGCTTTTCAACCGGAAGCTGCGAAGCGGGTCGATGATGCAACCTGAACCGGCTTGGTTCTCGCATGGCGGCGGGCGCCCTGCCACATCACATTCCGGCGGGTGCGATACGCCCCCTCACCGCGAGCAGGCTGCGCCGCCGAGGACGCAGAAACGCGCGCAATGCGGGTGGTTCAGTGCCACCGGGCGAGACGCCTCGGCCAGCGTCCCGCCGAGCTCGAATTGCGGGTCGTAAGGCAGCAGCGTGCAGGCGAGCACGGCCGGCGTCGCGGCGCCGCGGCGCTTCACCAGCATGCGGGAGGAGGCGCACATCATGCTGTCGGGCGACTTGCCGAGGATGCCCCAGCAGGCGGTGGTGATCTCCGGCACGTCGACCGCCGCATCCATCTCCGGGAAGAGCATGAGCTCCACCGGATCATGGGCGTCGATCGGGATGCCATGCTCGGCAAAGAGGGCGGCGAAGCCGGCGCGCATCGCCGCCTCCGCCTCGCCGCCGAAGGAGGCGCGGCCGGCGACATGGACGCGGCAGCCCGCCCGCGCCAGCCAGGCCAGCCCGTCGAGGGCGATGGCGAAGCTGCCCTCCTGCCGCTCCAGGTCGTGCAGCACCGCGCCGTAATGGTCGAGGCTGACGCGAAGGGTCAGCGCCTCGCCATACCGCTCCTGCAGCGAGAGCAGCGCCGGGGCATGGTTGCGCATCGGCTTCATCGCATTGGTCAGGACCAGGGCGCGATGGCCGCGGGACAGCGCGTCCTCCAGCATCACCGGAAGGTCGCGGTTGAGGAAGGGCTCGCCGCCGGTGAAGCCGATCTCCTCCACCGGAAGGCGGTCCCGCGCGATCTCGTCTAGGAAGGGACGAAGCTCGGCGGCGGTGATGTAGACGAGCGAGTCGTTGCGCGGGCTGCTCTCGATGTAGCAGTTGCTGCAGGCGATGTTGCAGAGCGTGCCGGTATTGACCCAGAGGGTGCGCAGCCCGGCCAGGGCCACGGTGGCGCGGCGCTCGCCCTTCGCCGTCACCTGCGGATCGCGGAACTTGGCAGGGTCGAGCGGCGTCGGGGCGGTCGGCGCGATCACGGACATTGCGGGTAGATGGTCCCTTAGCCGGCGGCCGGCAAGGCGCGTCCGCCGGCGAGGCGGATGATGCGGGTCGGCCGCTCGGCCCCGGTCAGGCGATGGGCGATGAGGATGACGGTGCGGCCGGCCGTCACCTCCTCCAGGGTCTCGAGGAAGGCGCGCTCGGTTTCGGCGTCGAGGCCGGCCGTCGGCTCGTCGAGGATCAGCACCGGCGCCGCCGAGAGCAGCACGCGCGCCAGGGCCAGCCGCCGCGCCTGGCCGCCGGAGAAGCGCGCCCCGCCCTCGCCGCACCGGGTCTCGAGCCCTTCCGGCAGGGCGCGGACCAGCGCGCCGATGCCGGCCCGGTCGAGCGCCCGCCAGAGCGCCGCCTCGGGCGCGAGCGGTGCGGCGAGGCGGAGATTGGCGGCGATGCTGTCGTCGAAGAGGCGCGCATCCTGGCTGAGGCAGGCCACACGCCGGCGGACATCCTCGGCGGCGAGGCTGGAAAGGTCGGTGCCGCCAAGGGTGATCCGCCCGTCCTGCGGCGCCGCGAGCTTCAGGAGCAGGGCGGCGAGCGTCGACTTGCCGATGCCGCTCGGCCCGAGCAGGGCAAGCCGGGTCCCCTCGGGCAGGTCGAGGTCGAGCCCGTCGAAGACCGGCGGGCGGTCGGGGGTCCAAGCGAAGCGGAGGCCCTCGATGCGGATGGCATGGCCCTCCGGCGGCGCGGCGGGGCGGTCCGGCTCGGCCAGGGGCGGCGGGGCATCGGCGGCCTCCAGCAGGCGGCGCGCGCCGGCGGCGGCGGCGGCGAGCGCCGTGCCGGCCCGGGGCAGGATGCCGGTCGTCTCCGCCGTGGCGAGCACGAGGAAGAGCGCCAGCACCGTCATCCCCGGTGCCCCGCCACCCAGCCCCCAGGCGAGGGCGGCCAGCAGCGCGGCTTGGCCGAGCACCGTGCCGCCGGCCCCGGCGAGGGCGGCGCGGGCCGCCAGCCGGCGCTGCGCCCGGCCGAGATTCCGCGCCTCCGCAGCCAACGTGGCGCCGGCCAGCCCCTCGGCATTGGCGGCGAGCGTATCCTCGATGCCGATCAGCGGGTCGACCGCCGCGGCCCGCAGCCGCCCCTGCGCCTCGGCTGCCTCGGCCGCGGCGCGGGCGGCGCCGGGCGCGAGCAGCAGCGGCAGGGCGAGGGCAAGGGCCAGCGGCAGGGCGACGGCGGCGGCCAGCAGAGGCTGCCCGGCGAGCAGCACCACCACCACCAGCACCAAAGCAACGGCGGCGGCGACCGGGACCATGACCTTCAGGTAGAGTCCGTCGAGCGCCTCCACATCCGCCACCAGCCGGGCGAGCAGGTCGCCGGAACGCCGGAGGCCGATCCCGGCCGGCAGCCGCTCGGCCAGGCGGCGGAAGAACCAGACGCGAGTATCGGCCAGCGCGCGGAAGGTCGCGGCATGGGTCGCCATGCGCTCGGCCCAGCGGGCGGCAGGGCGGAGGCCGATCAGCGGCTTGAGCAGGAAGAAGGAGACGGCCGCGGCGACCGCGGCACCGCCCAGCGCATCGGCCACCGCCTGGCCGGCGAGCGCCAGCAGCGCGGCGCCGATCAGGGCGGAGAGGATGGTGACGCCGAGGCCGGCGGCGAGCCAGCCGCGCCGCCCGCGCCAGAGGCCGAGGATGCGGAGAAGGTCGGCGGTCATGGCGCTACCCCTGGGCCAGCCGCGCGCTGCCCGCGGCGCGGCCGCCGCTGATCTCGAGAACCCGGCCGAGCCGGGCGCGGGCGGCCGCGGAATGGGTGGCGATGATGGCGGTGCGGCCCATGCAGAGGCGGTGCAGGCTCTCGATCACCTCGGCCTCCGTGCCGGGGTCGAGATGGGCCGTTGGCTCGTCGAGCAGGACGAGCGGCGTGTCGCGCAGGAAGGCGCGGGCCAGCGCCACCCGCTGCGCCTGGCCGCCCGAGAGGCCCCACCCCCCCTCGCCCACCAGCGTGTCGAGCCCCTGCGGCAGGCCGGCCGCGAAATCCAGCACGCGGGCGGCTGCGGCCGCGGCCTCCACTTGCTCGGCCGAGGCCTCGGGCCGGGCGAAGCGGATGTTGTCGCGGATCGAGGCGCGGAAGAGATGCGGCTTCTGCCCGATATAGGAGGATAGGCGACGCAGCTCGGCCGCCCTGAGCGCCAGCGCGTCCTGCCCGTTGATGGCGATGCGCCCTGCATCCGGCCGGTTGAAGCCCATCAGCAGGCGGAGCACGGAGGACTTCCCGGCCCCGGATGGTCCCGCCAGCACCAGCGTCTCCCCAGCATTCACCCGGAAGGACAGCCCGTCGAGGGCGGGCGGCCGGGCCGGGTCGTAGGTCAGCCGGACATCGGTGAAGGTGACGACGATGCGGGGCGGCATCTCCTCGAGGCGGAGGCCGCCCTCCTCCTCGGCCAGCAGCAGGGGCGCCAGCGCCGCGGCGGCGCCGGCGGCGGACAGGCGCTCGTGATAGGCGGCGGCGAAGCTCCGTAGCGGCGCGAAGAAGGCCGGCACCAGCAGCAGGCAGAAGAGCCCGGCGGCCGGGTCGCCGCCCTCGAGCGCGCCATGCCGCCAGGCGATGCAGGCGAGCGCGAGCGCCGAGAGCAGCTCCAGCGCCGTGCCGGAGAGGAAGGCGACACGCAGCACCGTCATGGTCCGCTGCCGCAGCTCGTCGGCCGCCTTGCCGAGCGCCTCCGCCTCCGCCTCCTGCCGGTTGAAGAGCACGAGGGTCGGCAACCCCCGCATCCGGTCGAGGAAGCGGCCGGACAGGCGTTCCAGCGATTCGAACTGGCGCCGGCTCGCCTGGGCGGCGCCGATGCCGGTCAATGCCATCGCCACCGGGTAGAGCAGGCCGGCGATGGCCAGCAGCAGGCCGCTGCGCGGATCGGCGGTGCTGGCGGCGGCGATGACCATCAGCGGCGCGAGCAGGGCCAGCATCGCGGCCGGCAGCCAGCGGCCGAAATAGCCGTCGAGCGCCTCCACCCTGTCGACCGCGAGGGAGGCCGCCTCGCCGACGCCACGCGGCGCGGCCGGCCCGGCCGCGAGCAGCCGCGCGAAGGCGAGGTCGCGGAGGCGGGTGCGCGCCGCCTCGCCGGCGGCAAGCTGCGCGCGTTCCTGGGCCAGGCCGAGCGCAGCGCCGAGCACGGCCAGTGCCGCGGCGGCGGCGAGTTCCGCCCAGCCGGCGCCGGGGCTGCCGAGCAGGGCGGCAAGCAGCCGCGCGACCAGCCAGATCGTGCCCAGGGCGCAGGCGGTGGCGGCCACGCCCAGGAGGACGGGCAGCAGGACGCGGCCGCGAAGGGCCCGGGATTCGCGGCGCAGCAGGGCGCGCGCTGCGTCCTGGCGGCCAGCCGAGGGGGAAGCCATGACGCATATTAGGGTGGCGCCGAGGCTTCGTCACCTTGCAGTGCCGCAAAGTGCCGGGCAGATGGGGGCAAACCGCATCGGGTGCCCATCATGCTGCCGAGCCATGGCCGTTACGACTACCGCCCCTGGCCCGGGCGGCCGCGTTACGCCTGGCCGGGCGGGGCCGGGCTTGCGGTCTATCTCGGCGTCAATCTCGAGCATTTCGCCTTCGGCGAGGGCCTGGGGGCGGAGCTGGCGCCGGGCGGGCCGCAGCCGGACGTGCTGAATTTCGCCTGGCGGGACTACGGCAACCGCGTCGGCGCCTGGCGGCTGATCGAGCTGCTGGACGCCCTCGACCTGCCGGCGACGGTGCTGCTCAACAGCGCGATGTACGACTACGCCCCGCAGCTGGTCGCGGCGCACCGCGCGCGGGGCGACGAGATCGCCGGGCATGGGCGGACCAACAGCGAGCGGCAGTCGATGCTCGATGCGGGGCCGGAGCGGGCGCTGATCGCGGAGAGCACGGCCGCCATCCTGGCGCATGAGGGGGCGGCGCCGCGCGGCTGGCTCTCGCCCTGGATCGCCGAGAGCCGCGTGACGCCCGACCTGCTGGCCGAGGCCGGCTACCGCTACACGCTGAACTGGTGCATGGACGACCAGCCGGTCTGGATGCAGACGAAGGCCGGACGGCTGCTCGCCATCCCCTATCCCCAGGAGGTGAACGACATCCCCTCCATCGTGGCCCGCAAGGACGGCGCCGAGCGGTTCGCCGCCATGGTGCTGGCCGATTTCGCGGAGCGGCTGGAGCAGGTGGCGCGCGACGGCATCCCGCAGGTCATGGGGATCGCGCTGCATCCGTACATCATCGGCCAGCCCTACCGGGCTGCGGGCGCTGCGCGGGGCGCTCTCGGCCATCGCGGCGCGGCGGGGCGAGGCGTGGATCACCACCGCCGGCGCCATCTACGACCATGTGGCGGCGCTGCCCGAAGGCAGCGTCGCCTGAGCGCCTACTGGCGGAGCAGGGCGCGGTAGCGCTCCAGCATCGCCCGTCCGTCCGGCCCGGCCTTGGCGAGCCATTCCTCCTCCTGCCGCGCGCCAATGGCGCGGAGGCCGGACATGAGGGTCTCGCTCGGCACCGGGGTCTGCATGCCCTGGGCCTGGAGGCGGGCCGTCATCTGCTGCTCGGAGGCCTGGGACGCCTCCAGGCCACGTGCTGCGGCACGCTCGGCGGCGGCCGCGATGGCGGCCTGGGTGGCGGCGTCGAGCGAGCGCAGCGCCCGGGTATTCGCCACCACCACGTTCCGCGTCAGGGTGAAGCCGATATTGTAGAAGTACTTCGAGTAGTCCCAGGCGGCGCTGTCGACGCCGGTCTGGGCGCTCGTCACCATGGCGGTGGCGATGCCGGTGGCGAAGGCCTGCGGGATGTCGGCCGCCTGCACCAGCACTGGCGTCGCGCCCAGCAGCTCCGCCATGCGGGCGATGATCGGCGTCTGCGCGCGGAAGCGGCTGCCCTTCAGGTCCTCGATGCTGCGCAGCTCGGTGCGGCTGTAGAGGCCCTGGCTCGGCCAGGGGACCAAGTAGAGCGCTGTCAGCCCCTGGCGCTCCAGCCGGGCGCGGATGGCGGGCTCGATCGCCTGGCCGAGGGCGCGGCCCTCCGCCCAGTTGCTGGCGAGGAAGGGGATGAAGTCGACCTCGTAGACAGGGTCCTCGTTGCCATAGGCGCCGAGGAGGAACTCGCCGAGCTGGATCTGCCCGGTCTGCACGCCGCGCTTGATCTGTGTCAGCGGCATCAGCGAGGCATTGGTGTGGAGTTGGACGGCGAGCTTGCCCGGCGCCGCCGCCTCGATGTCGGCGAGGAAGGCGCGCACGGTCTGGGTGTGGAAATTCGCGTCCGGATAGGCGGTGGCCATGACCCAGCGGGTCTGGGCGGGGGCTGGCCCGGCCCCCAGCGGCGCAAGCATGGCGACGAGCGCGGCGAGGGCCGCGGTGACGAGTCGGTGCATGCCGCTCCTCCCTGTTGCAGGTGGGCCGTGAGCGCGTCCTTCCCATATCCGTTATGGCAGGGGGCAGGCCGTCAGGTCCAGTAGAGGCGCCGGGCCTGCGGGAGGTGGCGGGCGAGGCTTGCCTCGATCCCCCGCCGCAGCTCGGCCATCTGCTCGCGCGGGAAGACATACTTGATGCCGCCGAACTTGGTCGTCTTCCGGCTGCGGCTGGCATCCTCCATCTCGAGCCGGCTGCCGGGGTACCAGCCGCGCAGGATCTTGCGCGAGGACTCGGTGAAGCGGTGGGTGATGAGCTCGACGGTGAGGTCGGGGTCCGCGATGCCGTCCAGCGCCTCGGCGCAATCCGCCATGAGCCGGTCGTACTGCTCCTGCCAGCCGGCGATCGGCAGGATCGGCGCGATGGTGAGGCCGATGCGGTAGCTGGCCTCTGCCATCTGCCGCATCGCGCGGAGCCTTGCCGGCATGCGCGGCGCCCCGCCCTCGAAGCGCTCCGCCCCCGCGGCATTGAGCGAGAAGCGGATGCGCGTGCGCCGGTTGTGCGCGAGGCCGAGCAGCGGCTCCACCGCATCATACTTGGTGGTGAAGCGGAGCTGCACGGGCGCCTCCCACGCGCCGAAGCGGCGGATGGCGGCGGCGAGCGCGCCGGTGATGTGCTCGAGCGCCAGCGGGTCGGTGTAGCAGGAGCACTCGAAGGTCGTCCCCTCCCCCGCCCGCGCGGCATCGGTGGAGGTCACACGGCCCTGGCCGAGCAGCGGCGGCAGCTCCGCCAGGATCTCCGGCAGGTTGGCATAGGCGCGGATGATGGGCGGCCCGGCGAGCGAGCCCGCGAGGTAGCAGTACTGGCAGTGCGCCGGGCAGCCCGCGGCGAGGTCGAAGCGGAAATCGGCGCTCGGCGGGATGGGCTGCGGCCGGCGCTTGCTGGGCGGCGCCACGACCAGGGCAAGCGTCGTCTTCGCGTCGCGGTAGGTGTCGGGCAGGCCGGTGAGGCGATCCGACTTCAGCCGGACCAGCTCGGCGCCGAGGGCGGCGGCGCGCTCTGCCATGGCGGCGCCCTCCGGCCAGTTGAGGGCGGCCGGCGTCGCCAGCACGCGCTTCGGCACCCAGAGGCGCGGCGGGGCGGCGTCAAAAGGCATAGCGCACCCGGCAATAGGGCATGTGCTGCGCCAGCAGCGCCTGGAAGCGGGCGAGCCAGCGCCCCTTCCAGCCGGTGCGGTAGCGGAGGTTCACCCCGCCCGCCTCGGAGCGCTTCTCCTCCTGGATGTCGGGGCGCCAGAGCATCTCCTCGGCCTTCGGGTGCCAGGCGAGGTTCACCTCGTGCAGCGCCTCGTTATGGGTCAGCATGATGATCTCGGCCGCCAGTTGCTGCTTCACCGCAGCGGGCAGCAGCGCGTCGAGTTCCGCGAAGAGCGCCGTCCATTCCGCCTCCCAGCCCTCGTGCAGGACGACGGGGGAGAAGTTCAGGTGGACCTCGTAGCCGGCGCGGTGCAGCTCCGGGACGAAGGCCATGCGCTCGGCGATCGAGGGCGCGCGGACGTCGAGCAGCTTCGCCATGCCGTGCGGCATCAGCGACATGCGGATGCGGGTGCGGCCCCTCGGGTCGTAGTCGAGCAGCGCCGGCGTCACGCCCTTGGTGGCGAAGCTGGCCTTGGCATTCGGCAGGGTGCGGAAGAGCGCCACGAGGTCGCGGACATTGTCGGAGACCAGCGCATCGACCGAGAGGTCGCCGTTCTCGCCGAGGTCGTAGACCCAGTCCCGCGGGTCGACCTGGTTCGGCTCCCGCTTCGGCCCCTGCTGCGCGGCGTGGCGGGCGGTGGCGGCGAGGATGCCCTCGATATTGGCGAAGACGGTGATCGGGTTCGCATGGCCCTTGCGCCGCGCGACGTAGCAGTACGCACACGCCATGGCGCAGCCATTGGAGCTGGAGGGCGCGATGAAGTCGGCGCTGCGGCCGTTCGGGCGGAAGGCAAGGCCCTTCTTCACGCCGAGGACCAGTACCTCGCGCTTCGGGCGGAGGTAGTCCTCCGGATCGCCCTCGCGGAGTTCCGAGATGCGCCAGTGCGAGGCGACCTCGATGCGCTCGGCCTCCGGGAAGCGGTCGAGCACCGCCTGGCCGCGCGGCAGGGCTGCCGCCGCGGCTTCGAGGTAGATGCGGCGGATGTCGAGAAGCGGGGCAACCATCCCCCATCAGATGGGGTCGCGGCCCCGGAACGTCAGGCCATGAGCCGGCGCATCACCTGGCCATAGGCCGCGCCGATCGCCCCGGCCTCGACATGCCGCCCGCCCTCCACCACGGCCCGGCCGCCGGCGATGACGGTGCGGACGGCATTCGCCCCGCCGGAGAAGACCCAGGCATCGAGCAGCCCGTCCCCGGCATGGCCGGCGAGCAGCGGATGCTCCGTATCGAGCTCGACCAGGTCGCAGCGCCGGCCGGGGGCGATGGCGCCGACCGGGCGCCCGCAGGCGATGGCGCCGCCGGCCAGCGCCCCGTCCAGCAGGAAACGGCCGGGATGCGGCTGCGCCTCGCTCGTCGCCACGGCGCGGGCCTCGAGGCGAAGGCGCTGGCCCACCTCCAGCAGCCGCAGCTCGTCCCGCGCGGCGGTGCCGACATGGCTGTCCGTCCCGACCCCGAACCGTCCACCGGCGGCGAGCCAGGCCGGGAGCGGGAAGAATCCGTCGCCGAGCGAGGCCTCCGTCGTCGGGCAGAGGCCGGCGACGGCGCCGGTCGCGGCGAGCGCCGCCGTCTCGGCCGGGTTCATGTGGGTGGCATGGATCAGGCACCAGCGCCCATCCACGGGCAGGTTGTCGAGCAGCCACTGCACCGGCCGGGCGCCGGTGGCGAGGAGGCATTCCGCCACCTCGCGCTGCTGCTCGGCGATGTGGATGTGCAGCGGCCCTGGCTCCTCCGCCACCGCGGCGAGCATGTCCGGCGTCACCGCGCGCAGGCTGTGCGGGGCGTGGCCGATGGCGGCCTGGGAGTCCTCCCCCGCCGCCGACCGGCAGGCCTCGACGATCCGCAGATAGGCATCGATGTCGTTGAGGAAGCGCCGCTGCCCCGGCGCCGGCGGCAGGCCGAAGATGCCGCCATGCCGGTAGAGCACCGGCAGCAGGGTCAGGCCGATGCCGGTGCGGCGGGCGGCGGCCAGGTTGCGCAGCGCCATCTCCGCCGGCTCCGCGTAAGGGGTGCCGTCCGGCTGGTGGTGCAGGTAGTGGAACTCGGCGAGGCTGGTGAAGCCCCATTCCAGCAGCTCCACCTGGAGCTGGGCGGCGATCGCCTCCGCCTCCTCAGGCCCGAGCCGCTCGCTGAAGCGGTACATCACCTCCCGCCAGGACCAGAAGCTGTCCCGCCCCTCCGGCCCGCGCCGCTCCGTCGCCCCGGCCATGGCGCGCTGGAAGCTGTGGGAATGGAGGTTCGGCACCCCGGGGATCACCGCGCCGCGAAGCCGCCGCGCCCCGCCCGGCGCCGCGCCGGAGGTGACGGCGGCGATGGAGCCGGCGGCATCGGCGGCGATGAGCACATCCTCGGCCCATCCATCGGGCAGCAGGGCGGCGGAGGCGTGGAACTCGGGCATCGGCCCATCATGGCCGCTCAGCCGGGCGGCGCGAAGACCTTGAGCGCCGCCCGGTGCAGGCGGAAGACGGCCGGGGTGTGCGTCGTCAGCTCGCCATCGGTGTTGACCGGGCGGGGCTTCCGGGTGCGCAGCTCCAGCGCCGTGGTGCGGAAGGCGCGGACATCGTGCCAGCGCCCCTGGGTGCCGCTGCGCAGCCAGGGGATCAGCGCCACCAGCCGCCACCAATGCTCGACCTCGAGGCTGTAGACATCGAAGAGCCCGTCATCCGGCCGCGCGTCCTCGGCGACGGTCATGCCGCCGCCATAATGCCGGCCGTTGCCGACCGAGACCTGAATGGTCTTCACCCGCCGCACCTGCCCGTCATGGATCAGCGTCGCGGTGAAGGGCCGGGCGCGGCGCAGCAGGCGGAAGGCGGCGATGCCGTAGCCGAGCGTGCCCCAGCGCCGCTTCGCATCCGCCTTCAGCTCGGAGGCAAGCTCGGCGCTGAAGCCGATGCTGGCGACGTTGAAGTAGCGGTGCCCGTTGACCTCCCCGAGATCGACCGGCCGCGGCTGCTCCTCGGCGATCACCTGCGCCGCCCCCTCCAGCTCGAGCGGGATGCCGAGGCTGCGCGCCAGGTCGTTGGCAGTGCCGAGGGGCAGGATGCCGAAGGGCAGCCCCGCCGCCAGCAGGCCCGGGATCGCGGCGTTCAGCGTGCCGTCGCCGCCGCCGATGACGATGCGGTCGATCACGCCCCCCTGGCTCCGCCCCTGGGCGAGGCCGGCGGCGACACCATCGGCGCAGGACATCCCGGGCGGCGGCTCGAAGCGGGCGACGCTGAGGCCCGCCATCTCCAGCGCGTCCTGCGCCGCCTCCGCCGCCTCGGCGCCGCGGCGGGCCTGGCGGTTGACGATCAGCAGGGCGCGGCGAGGTTGCTCAGCGGTCGTGATGGTCGCGGCTCCGGGCTGTTGCGCCGATGCAACCGGCGAGGCGGCTCAAGGTTGCCACCGCATCGAACCCATGGAGGAGAGCACGAATGCCGGAGCCGCGCCCAGCACCCCTGCTGATCCGCCAGGCCGCGCCGCTGCTGGCGCTCGCGGTCTGCGCCGGCGGGATCTTCGGCTTCATCGAGCTGACGGAGGTGCTGGCGGGCGAGGCCGGCCGCTTCGACGAGGCGCTGCTGCTGGCGCTGCGCAACCCGGCCGACCCGGCCGATCCGATCGGCCCGGCCTGGCTGGAGCTGGCGGTGCGGGACATCACCGCGCTCGGCGGCATCCCCGTCCTCGGCCTGCTCTCGCTGCTGGCCCTCGGCTGGCTGATGCTCCGGCGGCGATGGCGCTCGGTGGTGCTGCTCCTGCTCGCCCTGCCCGGCGGGCTGCTGGTGAACACCCTGCTGAAGCGCGGCTTCGACCGGCCGCGGCCCGGCCTCGTCGCGCATCTGGTCGAGGTGGAGACCAGCAGCTTCCCGAGCGGGCACGCGATGCTCTCGGCGATCGGCTTCCTCACCCTCGGCGCGCTCCTGGCCGGCGGCGCGGCACGGCGGCGCGAGCGGGCCTATATCCTTGGCGCCGCCATCGCCCTCACGCTGCTGGTCGGCGCCAGCCGGGTCTATCTCGGCGTCCACTGGCCGAGCGACGTGTTGGCGGGCTGGTGCCTCGGCGCCGCCTGGGCGACCGGCTGCTGGCTGCTGCTGCGCCTGGCGCGGCGGGTCTTCCCCGACCGGGGAGGGGCGCCGGCGGGCGACATCGCCGGGCAGGAGTGACCGGCCGGCGCGGGCAGCCCGATCGAGCGATCATCCCGCCGCGGGCGCGGCGCCTCTCGGGCGGCCCGACCAGCCGGGCGGGCACTGGGCGCGGTCCGCCCTGGCGCCCTGCAGGCCGTCGCCGGGCCGGCGCAGCCCAGGGCCGCGCCATGGCGGGCGCGCCTTGCCGGGTCGCCCGGCTTAACCCTCCGCCGGTTCGACGGCTGACGCGCGGCCCGGGCCAGCTTAGCATCCCCCCATGACCGACCCAGCCGCCGCCCGCTTCCGCAACGCCCCCGCCATCCGCGCCCCACGCGGCCTGGAGCGATCCGCCCTCCACTGGACGACGGAGGCGCCGCTCCGGATGCTGATGAACAACCTCGATGCCGAGGTGGCGGAACGGCCGGGCGAGCTCGTCGTCTATGGCGGCATCGGCCGGGCGGCACGCGACTGGGCAAGCTATGAGCGCATCGTCGCCACGCTCCGCCGGCTGCGCGAGGACCAGACGCTGCTGGTGCAATCCGGCAAGCCGGTCGGCGTCTTCGAGACGCACCGGGACGCGCCGCGGGTGCTGATCGCCAACAGCAACCTGGTGCCGCGCTGGGCGACCTGGGAGCATTTCTCCGAGCTCGATCGCCGCGGCCTCATGATGTACGGCCAGATGACCGCCGGCTCCTGGATCTATATCGGCAGCCAGGGGATCGTGCAGGGCACCTACGAGACCTTCGCCGAGGCCGGGCGGCAGCATTTCGGCGGCGACCTCGCCGGGCGCTGGATCCTGACCGGCGGCCTCGGCGGCATGGGGGGCGCGCAGCCGCTGGCGGGCGTCTTCGCCGGGGCCTCCGTGCTGGCGGTCGAGTGCCAGCCCTCCTCCATCGAGAAGCGGCTCGAGACGAAGTATCTTGACCACCGCGCGGACGACCTCAACACCGCGCTGGCGATGATCCGCCGCGCCTGCGAGGAGCGGCGGGCGGTCAGCGTCGGCCTGCTCGGCAATGCGGCGGAGGTCTTCCCGGAGCTGGTGCGCCGCGGCGTCGTGCCGGACATCGTCACCGACCAGACCTCGGCGCATGACCCGACCAACGGCTACCTGCCGGCGGGCTGGAGCCTCGCCGAATGGGCGGCGAAGCGGGAGACGGACCCCGCTGGCGTCGCCGCCGCCGCGCGGCGCAGCATGGTCGCGCATGTGCAGGCGATGCTCGACTTCCAGGCGCTCGGCGCCAAGGTGCTCGACTACGGCAACAACATCCGGCAGATGGCGAAGGAGGAGGGGCTGGCGGAGGCCTTCGGCTTCCCCGGCTTCGTGCCGGCCTATATCCGCCCGCTCTTCTGCCGCGGCATCGGGCCCTTCCGCTGGGCGGCGCTCTCCGGCGACCCGGAGGATATCTACAGGACGGATGCCAAGGTGCGGGAGCTCATCCCGGACGATCCGCACCTGCATCGCTGGCTCGACATGGCCCGGGCGCGGATCAGCTTCCAGGGCCTGCCGGCGCGCATCTGCTGGGTCGGACTCGGGCTGCGGGACCGGCTCGGCCTCGCCTTCAACGATATGGTGGCGCGCGGCGAGATCGGGCCCATCGTCATCGGGCGCGACCATCTGGATTCCGGCAGCGTCGCCTCGCCCAACCGCGAGACGGAGGCGATGCGGGACGGCTCGGACGCCGTCTCGGACTGGCCGCTGCTGAATGCGCTGCTCAACACCGCCTCCGGCGCCACCTGGGTCTCGCTCCATCACGGCGGCGGGGTCGGGATGGGCTTCAGCCAGCATTCCGGCATGGTCATCGTCTGCGACGGCACGGAGGATGCGGCGCGGCGGCTGAAGCGCGTGCTGTGGAACGACCCCGCGACGGGGGTGATGCGCCACGCCGATGCGGGCTACGACATCGCCATCGACTGCGCGCGGGAGCATGGGCTCGACTTGCCGAGCCTCGGCTGACGCGCGGGCAAGGAGGGATCATGGCGGTCATTCCGGGCGAGGCCAGGCTCGGCCAGTGGCGGGCGGTGATGCAGGGCGGGCGGCTCGAGCTCGCCCCCGGCTGGCAGGCGGTGGCGCAGGAGAGCGTCGCGGCGCTCGGGGCGCGGCTGGCGACCGGCGAGGCGCTCTACGGCGTCAATACCGGCTTCGGCAAGCTGGCGGGGACGCGGATCGGCCCGGCGCAGCTCGCCCAGCTCCAGGTCAACCTGCTGCGCAGCCATGCGGCCGGCACCGGGCCGCTGCTGCCGGCGCCGGTGGTGCGGCTGGTGCTGGCGCTGAAGGCGGCCTCGCTGGCGCGTGGCGCCTCCGCCATCCGGATCGAGGCGATCGAGGCGCTGCTCGCGCTGCTGGCGGCCGATGTGCTGCCGGCCATCCCAGCGCGCGGCTCGGTCGGCGCCTCGGGCGACTTGGCGCCGCTCGCCCATATGGCGCTGCTGCTGATCGGGGAGGGCGAGGCCTTCCAGGGCGAGCGCGTGCTGCGCGGGCCGGAGGCGCTGGCGGCCGCCGGCCTCGCCCCCATCGCCCTCGGCCCGAAGGAGGGGCTGGCGCTGCTTAACGGCACGCAGGTCAGCACCGCGTTGGCGCTGACGGCGCTCTTCGCGGCCGAGGACTTGCTGCGGACGGCGCTCGTCGCCGGCGCCATGTCGGTGGATGCGGCGCGCGGCAGCGACACGCCCTTCGACCCGCGCATCCATGCCCTGCGCGGCCAGCCGGGGCAGATCCGCGTGGCGGCGGCGCTGCGCGGGCTGCTGGCCGGCAGCCAGATCCGCGAGAGCCACCGCGAGGGCGACCCGCGCGTGCAGGACCCCTATTCGCTGCGCTGCCAGCCGCAGGTTGCGGGTGCCTGCCTCGACCTGCTCGGCCAGGCCGCCGCGGTGCTGGAGCGGGAAGCGAATGCCGTCACCGACAACCCTCTCGTCATTGACGGCGACGTGCTGTCGGGCGGCAACTTCCATGCGGAGCCGGTGGCCTTCGCCGCCGACACCATGGCGCTGGCGCTCGCCGAGCTCGGCTCGATCAGCGAGCGGCGCATCGCCCTGCTGACCGACCCGGCGCTCTCCGGCCTGCCGGCCTTCCTCGTCCGCGACGGCGGGCTCAATTCCGGCTTCATGATCGCGCAGGTGACGGCCGCCGCGCTCACCGCCGAGAACCGCGCGCTCGCCGTGCCGCGCAGCACCGACAGCATCCCGACCAGCGCCAACCAGGAGGACCATGTCAGCATGGCGACCGGCGCCGCGCTCCGGCTGCACGACATGGCGGCGAACCTGGCGGGGATCCTCTCGATCGAGTTGCTGGCGGCGGCACAGGGCATCGAATTCCACCGCCCGCTGCAGAGCACGCCGGCCATCGAGGCGGCGCATGGGCTGGTGCGGGGCGCAGCCGCCGCCTGGGATGCGGACCGCACCATGGCGCCCGACATCGCCGCGGTGAAGGCGCTGGTGGAGCGCGGCCGCTTCGCCGCCCTGGTGGACCTCTCCTAGTGTTCGACCGGGTCTGGCTGAACGCGCAGCTGGCGACGATGGAGGGCGAGGGCCTCGGCCTCGTCGAGGACGGCGCCGTCGCCGCGAAGGATGGCCGCATCGCCTGGGTCGGGCCGCGGGACGCGCTGCCGGGCACCGGCATCGAGACCACGGATTGCGGCGGCGCCTGGATCCTGCCCGGGCTGATCGACTGCCATACCCATCTCGTCTTCGGCGGCGACCGGGCGGACGAGTTCGAGCGGCGGCTGGCCGGCGAGGACTACCAGGCGATCCTCAAGGCGGGCGGCGGCATCCTCTCCACCGTGCGCGCGACGCGGGCGGCGAGCGAGGAGGCGCTGCTCGCCGCCGCCCTGCCCCGCGCCGAGGCGCTGATCGCCGAGGGCGTCACCACCATCGAGGTCAAGTCGGGCTACGGCCTCGAGCAGGCGGCGGAGCTGCGCCAGCTCCGCGCCGCCCGCCGCCTGGCCGAGGCGCTGCCCGTCTCGATCCAGGCGACGCTGCTCGCCGCCCATGCCGTGCCGCCCGAATTCGCCGGCCGTCGCGCCGACTATGCCCGCCTCGTGGCGGAGGCGATCGTGCCTGCCGCGCATGGCCTCGCTGATGCCGTCGACATTTTCCACGATCCTCTCGCCTTCGACACCGCGGATGCGCGGCTGGTGATTGGGGCAGCACGGCGCGCCGGCCTGCCGGTCAAGCTGCATGGCGACCAGCATGGCGACATGGGCAGCGCCGCCCTCGGCGCTGAATGCGGCGCACTTTCGGTCGACCATCTCGAGCATGCCAACGCCCAAGGCCTCGCCGCCATGGGCCGCGCCGGGACCGTTGCCGTGCTGCTGCCGGGGGCGACGCTCTTCCTCCGCGAGACCCGCATCCCCGACATCGCCGCTATGCGGGCGTCGGGCGTCCGGATGGCGGTGAGCACGGACATGAATCCGGGCTCCTCCCCTGCCCTCTCCCTGCTGCTGATGCTGAACCTCGCCTGCACCCTCTACCGCCTCACCGTCACCGAGGCGCTGCGCGGCGCGACCGTCGAGGCGACGGCGGCGCTCGGACTCGCCGATCGTGGGCGGCTGGCGCCGGGGCTGCGCTGTGACCTCGCGCTCTATCGCATCGCCCGGCCGGCGGAGCTTTGCTACTGGGTGGGCCGCAACCCCTGCATCGGCCGCGTGCTGGAAGGACGCTGATGGATCTCCCCACCATGCTCGCCGTGATCCGTCGCGGCGTGCCGCTCGCTGAGGAATGGGGAGTCGAGCTGCTGGAGGCCGAGGGCGGCCGCGCCCTGCTGCGCCTGCCGGCCTCCGCCCGGCTGCTGCGGCCGGGCAACACGCTATCCGGCCCGGCGTTGATGGGGCTTGCCGACGTGGCGATGTGGGCGGCGCTGCTTTCCCTGACCGAAGGGCGCGACGACAGCGTCACCTCCACCATGACGGTGAACTTCCTCCGCCCCGCCGGCAGCGGCCCGGTGCTGGCAGAGGCGCGCATCCTGAAGCGCGGCAGGCGCATGCTCTTCGGCGAGATCCTGATCCGCGCCGAGGGCAGCGAGGAGACCGCGGTGCATGTGACGGCGACCTGGATCGTGATCGCGCCGGCCGCCCGATGAGGCGCCTTGCATTCGCCCTGGCCGCGCTGCTGCTCGCCTCGCCGGCCGGGGCGGCGGGGTTCGACGAATTCCAGGTCTTCGACGGCCGCATCGCCGAGCAGGGGCGGCCCGACCTCAACATCCACCTGAATGCCGGGCGCCGCGGCCGGCTCGGCGACGGGGGCGCGCCACGCAACGGGCTGCTGGCGACGGCGGAACTCGGCTACGCGACGGCGCCCTGGCACGAGGTGGCGCTGCTGCTGCCCTTCGCCCGCGAATTCTCGGGTGACACCTATGGCGGCGGCTTCAAGCTGCGCAACACCTTCATCAGCCCGGGCGCCGAGGACCGTCCCTTCGCCTATGGCTTGGACATCGAGATCCGCCACCAGCCCGCCCGCTTCTCGGAGACGGACTGGGCGCTGACGCTGCGGCCGATCATCGACCTGCGCACCGGGCCCTGGCAGCTGATCCTCAACCCGGCGGTGGAGGTGCCGATCGGCCGCAGCGGCCCGATCTTCGCGCCGGCGGTGCGCGGCGTGCGGCAGGTGGCACCCGTCGTCTGGCTCGGCGTCGAGCACTACATGGATTTCGGTCGCTTCAGCCGCGGCGAGGGCCTGCCGCGGCAGGCGCACCAGCTCTTCGTCACCACCGACATCAAGTTGAGCAACCGCTTCGCCCTGCATCTCGGCCTCGGCCATGGGCTGACGCATGCGAGCGACCGCTGGCTCGGCAAGATGATCCTGAGCGTCGACTTCTAGGCGCCCGTGCAGCAAGCCGCCCAGGGTATCTTGCCGAAGCCAATGGCGCCGGCCTTGTTGCACACGTATAAGTTGCATCATCCATCTGAATACACTTTAAGATTGCAGTCGCGGGCATGGGTGCTAGCTTCCCCCTGTCGCTCGCCATGGCTCGCCTTCACCGCTGCAAGCCGCCTTCCAGGGCGGGACAGTGTGGGCATGGCTCCCGACGGCCGGCCACCCGAACCGGGCGAGCCGGCCCTGCGCAGGGGCCGCCCGTCATCCGTGCCGGACGGGAAGCTCCTGCGTCCCGAAAGCAAGAAACCGAGACCTTGTCCTTGGCCATCACGACCTTGCTGCGAGGTTGGCGTTCGCCGCGCGCCGAGGCGCCCGAGCCGCAACTCGGCGCCCCGCATCTCTTCGGGGACGAGCTCGATCTGATGCATCGGGTCTTTGCCACCGGCTGCCGCCGTTACCTCGAATTCGGCATCGGCGGCTCGACCCTCCTCGCCCTGCGCAGCGGCGCCGACACCGTGGTCGCGGCCGATTCCGACCAACGCTGGGTGGAGGTGGCGCGGGTCCATCCGGAACTGGCGCCCAAGGTTGCCACCGGTCAGGTCCGCCTGGTCCATGCCGATTTCGGCCCGACCGGGGATTGGGGGCGCCGGCGGCGGAGAACCCGCAGGTGGCCTGGCCGACCTATCTGGCGCGCCCATGGGCCGAATGGCAGGGGATCGGCCTGCTGCCGGACCTCGTCTATGTGGACGGGCGGTTCCGCGTCGCCTGCTGCCTCTCGATCCTGCTGGCCTTCGCTGGCCGGAGCGAGGCGCCGCGGGTGATGGTCCACGATATCGGGCCCGAGCGGCCCTATTACGGCCCGATCTTCGAGTTCTTCGAGACGGTGGAGGCCGTCGGCAGCCTGCACCTGCTGAACCGCCGCCCGGGCGCATCGACGCTCGGCGCCGTCACGCGCCTGCTGGAGACCCAATTCGACGCCCGCTGACGCGCCAGGGCCCGCGGGCGTCAGGCCATCCCTTCCAGCGCCGCCCAGGCGGAGAGCACCGCGCCCTCCTGCCAGCCGGTGAGCCAGGAGAGGTATTCCCCGGCGAAGTGATAGGGGCCCTCCGGCGCCCGCAGCAGCGGGTAGAGGCCGCGCCGCTGCTCCGCCGTCCATTCTGCCCAGGCGCCGCGTGCCCGCGGCATCCGCCGCCACGCGACCGAGACCGGCGACGCGACCTCCTGCGAGAGGCCCGGGTGCAGCGTCTCGCCATCCGTGGCGATGACGGCGGCGCGCTCGGCCGGGCTGCGGGCGCCGAAGCGCTCGCCGATCTCGTCCTCCCAGATATAGGCGCCGGTCAGGATGCCCTTCGCGGCGTGGAAGCCATGCGACGGGTACCAGATCTGCGTCGCCTCCCGCGGCAGCCAGGAGATGCCGCCATAGATGGCATGGTCCTCCTCCCAGAAGCGCCGCTCGCATTGGAAGGCGAGCTTGGCGGCGGCGGCGTAGTGCAGCGCGGCGAGCCCCGCCTTGCGCTCGGCCGAGAGGTCGGTGTCGAGCCGCGCCAGCACCGGCGCCGGCAGGGCGAGCAGGATGCGCGGCGCCTCCTCCTCCCGCACCGTGCCATCCGCGCCGCGCCAGGCGACCCGGGCGCCGGCTTCGGTGCGGCGAAGCGACAGCACCTCGGCGCCCGTCACCAGCGCGTCGCCGAGGGCCGTTGCAAAGCCGGCGGCGATGCGGTCCATGCCGCCCGACGGCTGCAGAATGGTCGCCGCGTAATCCACCCCTTCGGCGAAGGCGGCACCCTCCCAGAGCGACGGCTCCAGCAGCAGGCGCGGGTCGAGCGGCGCGACGGCGCGCGGCGGGGCGAGGCCAGCCCCCGGCGCCTCCGCCCAGCCCGCGCGGGACGTGCCGTGGTAGCGCATGTCCCGCCCCAGCGCCCCGAAGCGGCGCAGCATGGCGCGCAGCGCCTCGAGATCGGCCTCGCCGAGCGGCGCCTCGGCCGTGCCGCGCTCCAGCCCCTTGGCCGCCAGCTCGGCGACCAGGCCGCGCAGGTCGGCCTGCACGCGCCGCATCGGCACCGGCCCGGCTGCGGAGGCGAGGAG
Source organism: Belnapia sp. (assembly GCF_059504005.1). Lineage (NCBI taxonomy): Bacteria > Pseudomonadati > Pseudomonadota > Alphaproteobacteria > Acetobacterales > Roseomonadaceae > Belnapia > Belnapia sp. Next base: position 154,662 of record NZ_JCACHU010000157.1, read on the forward strand.
CGCCGCCCGGTTCTCGTCGACCAGCACCTCGAGCGGCACGCCGAGCGCCCGGCAGTAGCCGAGGATGCCGCGATGGTGGTGCGGGATGCGCGCGGGCCCGGGATTGGCGTAGAGATGCGGCGCCGCATCCCAGGTGACGCGCTGCGCCGGCCCGCCTTCCTCCTCCACCACGTCGCCGGCCCGCAGCGTCATGCAGCGCCCGCCGGCGCGGGGCGCGGCCTCCAGCACCCGCACCGCCCAGCCCGCCCGCCGCATCTCGAGCGCCGCGACAAGCCCGGCGATGCCGCCGCCGACCACCAGCACCCGCCGCCCGTCCCGCGGCAGCATCGGCGGCGCGGCCGCGACCGGCATCGCCGGCAGCCCGCCGAGCGCGGCGAGCACCGCGACCGCCGCCCGCGCCCCGCCGGCCGCGGCGGCGCCTTCCAGCAGGGCGCGGCGCGAGATCACCGGCCGAGCCGCTCCGTCACCGCCCGCACCACCGCCGCCGTGCCGTCGCCGCCGCCGATATCGGCGGTGCGCAGGCCGGCGGCGAAGGCGGCATCCACCGCCCCCTCCAGCTCCGCCCCCGCCTCGGCGAAACCCTGGCCGGCGCCGCGGCTCCCGAGCCAGTCGAGCATCATCGCCGCCGAGAGCAGCATCGCCGTCGGATTGGCGATGCCCTTCCCGGCGATGTCGGGCGCCGTGCCATGCGCCGGCTGGAAGACCGCATGCTCGTCGCCGATATCGGCCGAGGGCGAGAAGCCCATCCCGCCCACCAGCCCGGCGGCGAGGTCGGAGAGGATGTCGCCGAACATGTTCTCGGTCGGCAGCACGTCGAAGGCCCAAGGGTGCCGCACCAGGTCGAGCGCCATGGCGTCGACATAGTGGTGGCCGCTCTCGACCTCGGGGAATTCCGCGGCGACGCCATCGAAGACCGCGCGCATGAAGGCGAAGGCGCGGAACACGTTCGCCTTGTCCACCAGCGTCACCCGCCCGCGGCGGCCGAGCCGCGCCGCCCGGCGCTCGGCGAGGCGGAAGCTGAAGCGTGAGAGCTTCTCCGTCGTCGCGCGGGTGATGCGGAGCGTCTCCTCCGCCCGGTCCTCCGTCACCAGCCCGGTGCCGCGCGAGTGGAACAGCCCCTCCGTGCTCTCCCGCACCAGGACGAAGTCGATGGATCGGGCGCGCGGATCGGCCAGCGCCAGCGGCACGCCGGGGATGGCCCGCACCGGCCGCACCCCGGCATAGAGGCCGAGGCGGAAGCGGAGGTCGAGCTGCGGCGCGATCTCCGTCCCGTCCGCCTGGCGGATGCCGGGCCAGCCCATGGCGCCGAGCAGGATGGCATCGGCCGCCTCGGCGGCGCGGAAGCTGGCCTCGGGGAAGGCCTCGCCGGTCGCCCGGTAGTGGAAGGCACCGGCCGGCAGCATCTCGGTCGAGAGGCCGATGCCGTGGCGGCGTGCGAGAGGCTCCAGCACCGCGAGCGTCGCCTCGGTCACCTCCGTGCCGATGCCGTCGCCCGGCAGCACCGCGATCCGTACCGAATTGGCGGCCATGCGCTTCCCCTTCCCGCAGCTTTGGCGCCATCCTGGGGTAAAGACCAGGGGAGGGACAGACCATGCCGCAGGCCACGCGACGCCGCCTGCTCGGGGCGGCCGCCCTGCTGCCCGGGATCGCCCGGGCGCAGCCGGCCTGGCCGGAGAAGCCGGTGCGCATCATCGTCCCCTTCCCGCCCGGCCAGGCGGCCGACATCTTCACCCGCCTTTATGCCGACGAGCTGTCGCGCCGCTGGCCGCAGCGCGTCATCGTCGAGAACCGCGGCGGCGGGGCCGGGGCGCCGGCGCTGGAGGCAGGCGCCCGGGCAGCCCCCGACGGCTATACGCTCACGGCCGGGACCTCGGGGACGCTCGGCGTCAACCCGTCGGTACTGCCGCGCATCCCCTATGATGCCGAGCGCGACTTCGCCTTCGTCAGCAACGTGGTGGTGCTGCCGCTGCTGATCGTGGCGCACCCTTCGCTCGGGCTGCGCACGGCGGCGGAGGTGGTGGCGGCGGCCAAGGCGGCGCCCGGCGCGGTCGACCTGGCGACGGCGGGGCCGGCGACGAGCCAACACATGTCGGCGGAGCTCTTCGTCCACCGGACCGGCATCAAGGTGAACACGGTGCATTACCGCGGCAGCGGGCCGGCCATGGCCGACCTGCTCTCGGGCAACGTCAAGCTGATGTTCGACAGCGTCGCCTCGGCCCTGCCGCATATCCAGGCCGGCAAGGTGATCCCGATCGCGGTGACGACGCCGGAGCGCGCGCCGCAGCTGCCGGCGGTGCCGACCATCGCCGAGACGGTGGCGCCGGGCTATGGCGCCTATGGCTGGACTGGCCTCTGCGCACCCGCGGGGACGCCGGCCGAGATCGTGCAGAGGATCAATGGCGATCTCGGCGCCATCCTGCGTCAGCCCACGATGCAGGCGCGCTTCATCGAGCTCGGCGGCACGGCGGCACCCGGGACGCCGGAGGAGTTCGGCGATTTCGTGCGGCGGGAGATCGCGCAATGGCGCGAGGTGGCCCGCATCGCCAATGTCAGGCTGGAGGGGTGAGATCCCGCGGCGCCCGGAGGCGCCGCGGGAGATCGGCCGTGCTCAGCCGCCGATGCGGTCGGAGGGCTGGGCGGCCATGGTCGGGCTGCCCGGCTGCGCCGGGACATAGACCAGGGCCTGTTCGCGGCCGCCGCCCACGAACTGGGCGACATAACCCGTCGGGGCCTGGCCGGCGGTCGGGCCGACGGCGGTGACGCTGCGGTTGCCGGCCTCGCCGGTGATGCGGGCATAGCCGCCGCCGACGACGTTCTGACTGGGCTCGGCATACTCGACCCGGGGCCCGCCATCGGCGCCGCCACCGATCAGGCGGGGGCCGTTATCCTGGGCCAGCGCGGTACCGGCCGTGCCGAAGAGCACCAGGGAGGCGATGAGTGCGTTGCGGTACATGGTTCCAATCTCCTTCAGCGCCGCCAACCGGCGCCGCTGTTGGGAGGCTATGTAGCGGGCGATTAGGTCGTACACGATAGACATGGCTGCATGGCCGCCATGCAGGTCTTTCATGTACGATTAAATCGCGCGATATTCATTTGGAGGCGTCAGGGAGACCCCGCATCTGGGGATGCAGCCATGAGCGAAACGCCATCGACCAGTCCGAGCCTGGACCTGAACGAGTTCCTTTGCTTCGCCCTGCACTCGACGGCGCAGGCGATCGGGCGCGCCAACAAGCCGATGCTCGAGCGGATCGGCCTGACCTACCCGCAGTACCTCGTGATGATCGTCCTGTGGAAGGAGGACAACCGCACGGTCAGCGCCATCGGCGAGAAGCTCTTCCTCGAATCCAGCACGCTCACGCCGCTGCTAAAGCGGCTGGAGGCGCTCGGCCATATCCGGCGCGAGCGCGACACGGTGGATGAGCGGCAGGTGCGCATCCGCCTCACCGAGCAGGGCCGCGCCCTCCACGACAAGGCCTGCGCCCTGCATCCCGACTGGATGGAGCAGGCCTTCGGCGGCGACAGGGAGGCGGTCCACGACCTGAAGCGGCGGGTCCTCGCGCTCAGGGACAAGCTGCTCGCGGTCGAGGGCTGATCACCGCGCCGGCGGCACGATCCGGCAGGCCTCCGCCGCGACGCGGGCAAGGCGCAGCATCCGCCGCGCCGCCACGGCCCCGGCCGCCGCCTCGCCGGCGAATTGCTCCAGCAGCTTGTTGGAAAGCAGGGCCCGCGCCGCCGCATCCACCGCCACATCCGTCACCGCGACCGTCGCGGCATCGAACAGCGTCCGGCGCAGCAGGGCGAAGGTTCCGGCGAAGCCCGGCCGCAGCCCGTGCAGCGCCGCCACCTGCCGCACCAGCCGCACCCCGCGCCAGGCGAAGACCAGCGCATCCAGGCCCGGCGAGGGGCTGACCGCGGTGATCGAGAAGGCCTGCACCGCCGCGACCCGGCCGAGCCCCGCCGCCTCGGCATCCAGCAGCCGCAGCGGCCCGCCTTCCAGCAGGGCGCGCAGCTCCTCGGTGCTGCCGGCCTGGCGCAGCGCCGGCTGCAGGCTCGCGGCCTCGGCGACGCCGCCGGCCCAGCGCAGCGCCTCGGCCCGCGCCGCCTCCAGGTCCTGCCGCGCGAAGGCCGCCCGCGCCCGGTCGACGGCCCGGAGGGCGGCGAGGCTGCGCAGCTCCCGCCAGACGCCGCCCGCGAGCAGGCCGAAGCCGAGCGCCACCACGCCGAGCGTCGCCCAGCCCTGCACGGGCCCGCGGCCGAACTGGTCGACGACGAAGTTCACGGAATCCAGCGCCGCGAGGCCGAGGCCGAGCACCGCCGCCCCCGCCGCCGCCCGCCCGAGGCCGGACCAGCGCGACCGCGGGACGGGCACCGCCACCGGCACCACCGCCTGCTCCCACTGAAAGTCGAGCCTCGGTGCCGGCTCCTCCAGGATCACGCGCGGTCCCCTCGGCGCATCGCTCACAGCAGGTCTCCGATCAGCGCCGCCAGCAGCGCGTCCAGCCCGAGATGCGGAACGCCGGAGCCGCCCGCCGCGTCCAGCCGCGGCGGCTGGAATTCCGGCATCTCGAAGAAGCCATGGTCCCAGAAACCCGGCTCCGGCGGCCGCAGCGGGATCTCGCCCGGATAGACCTTGGCGCTGCGGCCATTCTCCAGCAGCAGCCCGCGCACCGCGGCGACCGGGCGGCCATCCAGCACCGCGACGTCGTCCTCGGTGCAGCGGAGTGCGGCGAGGGCATGGACGCTGGTCGGCACCCCGGCCTCGCTCGCCCTCCCCTGCGGCCCGGCGACCAGATGGCCGAGCAGCGCCGCCAGCGCATCCCGCTGCCGCGCCGGCACGTGGTCGGCCTTGGTGGCGGCGAAGGCGATGCGGCTGATGCCTGCCCCGGTGAGCCAGTCGAACCAGCCGCCGCCATGCCGCAGCGCGCCGGCGATGGCAGAGAGGGCCTCCGCCGTGTCCTCGAAGGCGGCGCGGCCGGCATGCAGCGCCCCGAGCACGTCGACCAGCACCGCCTGCCGCTCGAAGCGGCGGAAGAAGGGCTCGAAGAACTCGTCCCGCTGCGCCGCGACATAGGCGGCGTGGCGCTCGGCCAGCAGCCCGGCCAGCCCGCCGCCGCGGGGATGCGGCAGCGGGAAGAACCAGAGCAGCGGCGTCTCCCCGCGCGGCCCGGGGTTGAGCACGCGCCCGGGCTGGAGGAAGCGGAAGCCGAGCCGGTCCCGGCATTCCCTGAGCGCATCGCGGTAAAGCGCGTGGCCGCGCCGCGCCAGCGCCTCATCGGCCGGGGCCTGGGCCGGCAACGCCTCGGCCCAGGCGAGGAAGGCGCGGGCCGCCGCGGCCCCCTCCGCCCGGCGCAGCCGCCGCAGCGCCTCGGCCGACCAGGCGGCATAGGACTGGTCCAGCATCGGCAGGTCGAGCAGCCACTCGCCCGGATAGTCGAGCAGCTCCAGCGTCACCCGCCTCTGGCCGAGGACCGGGCTGAGCAGCCCGCCGAGGCTGCTGCCCCGTTCCAGGTCGAGGGTGAGCTCCAGCGTCGAGAGGTCGTCGGTCCGCCCCGGCCAGGCCGGTGGATCGGCGGCGAGCGCGGCCAGATGCGCCTCCACGTCGAAGCGCGGCAAGGCTTCCGTCGCCGACGGGACGAGGCGCACGCCGCGGAGCCGCCCGCCGGCGGCCTGCTCCAGCAGCGGCAGCGTCCGCCGCCCACGCCCCGCCGCCAGCAGGTTGGCGACCAGGGCGGTGAGGAAGACCGTCTTTCCCGCCCGGGTCAGGCCGGTGACGGCAAGGCGGATGCGCGGCTGGCCGATCAGGCTGCGGAAGCCGCGCTCGGGCATCTCCGCCAGGTCGCGGAGCAGGCCGAAAGGATCAGCGGGCATCGGCAGAGCGGGTCCCCCTTGTCGCGCCCCGGGGTGTAGGGGCGGGTCGCAGGGGCGGCAAGCCGGCCGGGATCACGGAATTCGGCGTGGCCTCGCAACGGTGGCCGCGATCTGGTCTAATCCCGGGGCAACAAGGGGGCGGTGGGTGGCGATGGGGCCCGATCTCCGCTTCGAGCGGGTCAAGGCGGTCTTCGCGCAGGTGCCGGTCGCACTGGCGACCACGCTGGCGAATGCCAGCTTGGCGACCGCCCTCCTTGTCCTCCACCGCGGGGATATGCGGGCTATCGCCTGGTATGCCGCCTGCCTCGGCGTCGCCGGCCTGCGCGTGGTCGGCTGGCGGCGCTACGGTGCCTCCGCCCGCAAGGAGGATCCGCGCTGGGGCCTCGTCGTCGCGGGCGGCAGCGGCTTGGCGGGCCTGTGCTGGGGCCTCGGCGGCGCCTGGCTGATGCCGGAGGCAGGCATCTACCGGCAGTTCTGGATCTTCCTCCTCGCCGGCATGTGCTCCGGCGCCGCCTCGCTGCACTACCCGCATCTGCCGACGGTGATTGCCTTCCTGGTCGCGGCGACGGCGCCCGTCGCGCTGCGGATCGCCCTCGACGGCGACGGCCAGGCGGTGGCGGAGACCGCGATGATCCTGGTCTTCGTCCTCGCCCTCGTGGCGGCGGCCCGGCGCGTCGGCCGGCAATTCGATGCCATGATCCGCCTGCAGCTTGACCTCGCCGCGCTGCAGTCGCGCCTCACCGCCGAGATCGCCGAGCACCGCGCGACCGGGGCCAACCTCGTCCAGGCGCAGAAGATGGAGGCGGTCGGCCAGCTCACCGGCGGCATCGCGCATGACTTCAACAACCTCCTGATGGCGGTGCTGGGCAGCCTGAAGCTGCTGCGCAAGCGCCTGCCGGAGGAGGATGCCAAGGCCCGGCTGCTGCTCGACAACGCGCTCGCCGGGGCAGAGCGCGGCGCCGGGCTGACGCGGCGCCTGCTCGCCTTCGGCCGCCGCCAGCCGAGCCAGGCGGAGCGGGTGGAGCTGCCCCGGCTGGTGCGCGGCATGGCCGGCCTGCTGCGCAATTCGCTGAGCGCTGCCATCCAGCTCCAGCTCCGCCTGCCGGAGGACCTGCCGCCGGTGCAGGTGGACCCGAACCAGCTGGAGCTCGCCCTGCTCAACCTCGTGGTCAATGCGCGGGACGCGATGCCGGCGGGCGGCACCATCACCATCAGCGGCCGGGTGGCCGAGCCGGAGCCGGAGGCCTTCCTGCCGCCCGGCGCCTATGCCGTCCTCGCCGTCGGCGATACCGGCGAGGGCATGGACGAGGCGACGCTCGCCCGCGCCACCGAGCCCTTCTTCACCACCAAGCCCGCCGGCAAGGGGACGGGGCTCGGCCTGCCGATGGTGCAGGGGCTGGCGCTCGGCTCGGGCGGGCACTTCCTGCTGCGGAGCGTCCCCGGCATCGGCACGGAGGCGGAGCTCTGGCTTCCCCAGGCCCCGGCCGAGGCCGCGGCTGAGGCGCCGGCCGACCAAGGCCCCGCCGCACCGCAGCGTCCCGCGCTCAGGCGCCAGGTGCTGCTGGTCGATGACGACCCGCTGGTGCTGGCCAGCACCCGCGCCATGCTGGAGGATCTCGGCCATGCGGTGCTGGAGGCCAGCTCCGGCCCCCAGGCGCTCGAGATGCTGCGCGCCGGCTGCGCCGCCGACCTGGTCATCACCGACTACGCCATGCCCGGGATGACTGGCGTGCAGCTCGCCACCGCCATCCGCCAGCACTGGCCCGGCCTCGCGGTGCTGCTGGCGACCGGCTATGCCGAGGTGCCGGCCGAGGGAGAGGCCGCCCTTCCCCGGCTCGAAAAGCCCTTCGATGCCGAGGCGCTCGCCCGGGCGACGAGCGGCCCCTGACCGGCTCAGCGCTGGATCAGCTCGATCTTGTAGCCGTCCGGATCCTCGACGAAGGCGATGATGGTGGTGCCGAACTTCACCGGCCCCGCCTCGCGCGTCACGCGGCCGCCGCCGTTCCGCACCTTCTCGCAGGCGCCGGCGACATCCGGCACGCCGACGGCGAGGTGGCCGAAGGCCGTGCCCTGCTCGTACTTCTCCGTGCCGTAGTTGTAGGTCAGCTCGATCTCCGCCTGGCCTTCCTCGTTGCCGGTGCCGTAGCCGAGGAAGGCGAGGGTGTACTTGCCGTCCGGCACGTCGCGCCGCCGCAGCTCCTTCATCCCCAGCAGTTCGGTGTAGAATTTCACGCTGCGGTCGAGGTCGCCGACCCGGATCATGGTGTGGAGGAATTTGCCCATTAGATCGTCTCCTTGAGGAATTCGTCCGGCCGGATGGCGAGCAGGAAGAGCCCCGCCGCATCCGCCGCCGCGATGGTGGCGGCCCGGTCCACCAGGATGGTGCCGCCCGCCTCGACCGCAATCCCGGCGAGCCCCGCCGCGGCGGCGCCGGCGACGGTCGCCGGCCCCACCGTCGGCAGGTCCACCCGCCGATCCTGCCCCGGCTTCACCAGCTTCACCAGGACCCCGCCCGGCCCCTCGCGCCGGAGCCCGCCGCAACGCGCGAGCAAGGCATCCGTCCCCTCGATCGCCTCGACGCCGAGGACGAGCCCCTGCTGCACCACGGCCCCCTGCCCGACATCGACGGCGCCGAGCGACCGCACGACGGCGATGCCCCGCCGGATGTCGCCGAAAGCGCCGGCCGCCGGCGCCACGGCGCCGAGCTGCCCGGCCTCCGGCAGGACGCCCCGCAGGATCGCCTGGGCGGGGACGATCTCGAACCCCTCCTCCTCCAATACCCGCACCACGGCCTTCAGCAGCCCGTCATCGCCCTGCCAGGCGGCTCGGCCGATCTTCAGCAGCAGCCGGGCCATGCCCGCATCGGGCCGGATCGAGAGGAAGGAGGGCCGCTTCGCCGTGCCGCACATCACCAGACGGCGGATGCCCCGCGCCCGCAGCGCCTCGACCGCCTCGCCGACCGCGCCGAGCCGGATCGCCAGATGCGGCATATGGGCATAGTCGGCCGGGTCGGCCCAGCCCTCGATGACGATGGCGAAGACATCCTCGCCTGCCGCCCGCGCCGCCGCGGCCACCTGGAGCGGCACCGCCCCGCCGCCGGCGACGAGGCCGAGCGTCACGCCCCGTCCCCGTTCTCCTCGTCCACGCCGCCGAGCTCAGGCGCCGCCATCCGCCCCGGCCGGACGAGCTGCCGCCGGCGGTTGGCGTCGCGGACGAAGGCGATGATCTCCATCACCAGCGGCTCCTCCGCATAGCGCTCCTCGGCCTGGGCGAGCTTCGCCGCGAACTCGCCGGGGTCCTTGAAGAGCAGGTTGTTGGCCACGCGGAGGGTGCGCAGCTGCTCGCGGCTCGCCCCCCGCCGCAGCAGGCCGATCTTGTTGAAGCCGACCAGCCGTGCCGGCAGGCCGAAGACATAGCCGAAGGGCGGGATGTCGTTGGTGACGCCGGCGAGGCCGCTGACCATGGCGAGCCGGCCGATCCGCACGGTCTGGTGCACCGCCGCGCCGCCGCCGACGAAGGCGCCGTCGCCGACATGCACATGCCCGCCGAGCATCACGTTGTTGGCGAGGATGACGCCCTCGCCCACGACGCAGTCATGCGCCACATGCGCCTGGGCCATCAGCATGCAGCCGGCGCCGACGATGGTCACGCCGCCCCCACCGACCGAGGCGCGGTGGATCGTGCAGCCCTCCCGCACCAGGGTGCGGGCGCCGAGGTCGCAGCGGGTCGGCTCGCCCTTGTACTTGGTGTCCTGCGGCGGGGTGCCGATGGAGGCGAAGGGCAGGATGCGGCACCCGGCGCCGATGCGCGTCGCCCCGTCGACCACGACATGGGAGACGAGCTCCACGCCCGCCTCGAGGATCGCCTGGGGGCCGACCTGGCAGAAGGGGCCGATGCGGACATCGTCCGCGACCTGTGCGCCGGGCTCTATGACCGCGCTGGGATGGATCTGCGCCAAGGCCTCAGCGGTCCAGGATCATCGCGGTATAGGTCGCCTCGGCCACCACCTTGCCGTCCACCTTCGCCTCCGCCGCGAATTTCCAGATATTGCCGCGCTGCCGGTCCTTGTTGACATGGATGCGCAGCTGGTCGCCCGGATGCACCGGCTTGCGGAATTTGGCGCCCTCGACGGACATGAAATAGACCAGCTTGCCACGCGCCTCGGGGCCGAGCGTCTCCACCACCAGCACGGCCGCCGTCTGCGCCATGCTCTCGACGATCAGGACGCCCGGCATCACCGGATGCTCCGGGAAGTGGCCCTGGAAGAAATTCTCGTTGATCGTGACGTTCTTGATGCCGACGCAGGAATGGTTTTTCCGCACCTCGACGATGCGGTCCACCAGCAGGAAGGGGTAGCGATGGGGAATGGCGCGCATGATCTGCGCGATGTCGAAGGCCTCGACCCTCCCTTCCTCGCCGACCGGACCGGCGGTCTCCGCCGCCCTCGCCTCGCTCGCATCCATTGCCTTAGCCCGCCTTCCCCTCATCCTGCCGGGCCGCACCCAGCTTCCGCAGCCGCGCTATGGAGCGCCAGAACTCCCGCACCGGCCAGGCCGGGCTGCCGATGACGTCCGTCTTCGCGGGCACGTCGTTCATGACCCCGGCCTGCGCCCCGATCCGCGCCCCGCTGCCGATCTCGATATGCCCGGCAATACCACCCTGGGCCGCCAGCTGCACGTAGTCGCCGAGTACCGCTGAGCCGGCAATGCCCGCCTGCCCGACGATGATGCAGCCCCGGCCGGTTCGCACGTTGTGCCCGACCTGCACCAAATTGTCGAGGCGCGAGCCCGGCCCGATGACCGTATCGCCCTGGCTGCCGCGGTCGACGCAGCTGTTCGCCCCGATCTCGCAGAAGTCACCGAGCAGCACCCGGCCGAGCTGCGGCATGGTGACGAAACTGCCGTCTGCCGTCGGCGCGAAACCGAACCCCTCCTGCCCGATCCGCGCCCCGGGATGCAGCACCACCCCGCGCCCGGCCACCGCATGGCTGATGCTGCAATGCGGATGCAGCCGGCAGCCATCGCCGAGCTCCACCCCCGGCCCGACCACCGCATGGGCGCCGATGATGCAGCCCTGCCCGATCCGCGCCCCGGCCCCGATCACGGCGCAGGGCCCGATCTCGCAGCCCTCCCCTACCACCGCGTCAGCGGCGACGACGGCGCTCGGATGCACGCCGGCCACCGGCGCCGGCAGCGGGTGGAACAGCGCTGCGATCCGGGCGAAGGCGAGGTAGGGAAGCGCCGCCGTGATGGCGATCGTGCCCTCCGGCACTTGGCCGGCCAGGGCCGGGGCCAGCACCACCGCCCCCGCCCTGGTCGCCGCGAGCGCCGGCAGGTACTTCCGGTTGTCGAGGAAGCTCACTTCCTCCGGCCCTGCCGATTGCAGCGGCCCGACGCCGGCGAAGGATCGTGTCGGATCGCCTGCGCTCTGCGCGCCGGCGGCGAGGAGCATGTCGGCCAGCCGCTGCGGGCCGGCCGACGGGAAGAAGCGCGGATCGACCGCCACGGCCGCCCCCTTGCTTCAGCGCCGCTGCTGCTGCGTTGCCGGGGCCGGCGCGGCCGGCCGGGCGGGTGCCTGGGCCGCCGGGGCCTCGGTCCCGCCGCTGGTGTCGGCCGGCATGGTGACGCTGCGCAGCACGCGGTTGAACTGCTGCGCCACCTCCTCCGTCAGGTCGAAGGGTGGGTCGTTGAAGATCACCAGCGGCCGCGGCAGCACAAGATTCACCTTCCGGCTCGCCGCCACCTGGCGGATGACGCCGCCAAGCGCCTGCTCGATCTCCTGCAGCGCCTGCTGCGCCGCCTGCTCGATGGCGCGGGAGCGCTCGCGGAAGATGCGCTGGCTGTCGGTGATGCGGTCCTGCAGCGTCCGCTCCCGCTCGCGCAGCTGGTCCGGCGGCAGGGAGGCGCGCTGGTTCGCCAGTTGCTGCTGCTGCTCGCGCCAGCTGTTCTGCTCGCGCTGGAGGTCGTCGTTGAGCCGCTGGCGCCGCCGCTCGATCTCGTCCCGCACCTGATTGAAGGCGGTGGAGACGCGCTGGATCTCGGGGACGTCGACGATGCCGATGACGGCATCCGGCGGCTGCTGGCCAGGTGGCAGGGGCGCCGGCGCTTGGGTGCTGGGCCGCCCCGGCTGGGCCTGGGCCGGGCGCTGCTGCTGCTGCGCCGGCTGGGCAGGCCGTTGCTGCTGCGGCTGTTGCTGCTGGGCCGGCCGCTGGCCCCCGGGGATGAAGAAGCCCGGATCCTGCTGCTGCTGGGCAAGCGCCGGCCCTCCCACCAGGGCGGCGATCACCAGGGCCAAGGCGGGGCGGAGCAGGGCGGACGAGGCGCGAGAGGCTGGCATAGGCAGGAAAATCCCAGGGTTCAGGTGATCGGGGTCACAAGCTGCGGTCAGAACCGGGTGCCGAAGCCGAACCGGAAGATCTGCGTCTCGTCGTAGGACTTCTTCACCACCGCCTGGGCGATGTCGATGTTGATCAGGCCGAAGGGGCTGCGCCAGGAGACGCCGATGCCGGCGCCGACCCGGGGCGAGGCATCATCGGCGACGCCCTGCCCGGACACGGTCTTGGAGAGCGAGCCGACATCGACGAAGGCGCGTCCGACCAGGCCGAGCTCGGACGGGAGGGGCAGCGGGTAGCGCAACTCGGTGGTCTGGGTCCAGAGCAGGCGGCCGCCCAGGCTGTCCCGCGTGTTGATGTCGCGCGGCCCGGCGCCGGCGATGCGGAAGCCGCGCAGGTTCTCGCCGCCGAGGAAGAAGCGGTCGATGATGCGGGTCTGCTTGCCGAACAGGTCCTCGAGATAGCCGACGCTGCCGGAAACGGACAGCAGGTAGTCCGGGTCGCCGAGCCAGGATTCGAGCGGGATGTAGTAGGTGCCGTCGAGCCGCGCGCGCAGATAGGCGACGTCGCCGCCGAGGCCGGCGAAGTCGGTGCCGAGGCGGAGCACCGCGCCGCGCCGCGGATCGACGATCGAATCGCGCAGGTCGTAGGTCAGCGTCTGGCCGATCTGCGAGAGCAGCGTCGTGCCCTGCTGCTCGGTGATGAAGCGCGAGGCGCCGAGCGCGACATCGGTGATGCGCCGGTTGGTGAGCGTATAGGCCCAGGTCTGCCGCAGCCGCTCGTTGAAGGCGTAGCCGGCGCGGAGGGTGAAGCCCTGCCGCTCCTCCCGGTAGGAGGCGATGTTCAGCAGGTTGCGCTGGACGTAGAAGATGTCGACGCCGGCGGCGAGGTTGCGGTTCAGGAAATACGGGTCGGTGACGGAGATGTCGACCTGGCTGCGGCGCTGCGCGATGGTGCCGTTGATGCGCGCATCGATGCCGGTGCCGAGCAGGTTGCGCTCGCGCAGGCCCACATCGGCGAGCGCGCCCGCATCCGTCGAGTAGCCGCCGCCGATCGAGACCTCGCCCGTGGCGCGCTCAGCCACCTGGGTGTTGAGGATCGCCCGGTCCGGCGCCGAGCCCGGGGTCGAGGTGACCTGCACGTCGGAGAAGTAGCCGAGGTCGCGCAGCCGCTGCCGGCTGCGCCTGATCTGCGCGGCATTGAAGGCATCGCCCTCCGCCAGGCGGAATTCGCGCCGCAGCACGCGGTCTTGGGTGCGGGTGTTGCCGTTGATCTCGATGCGCTCGACATAGACCCGCGGCGCCTCGTTGATCTCGAAGGTCAGGTCGACCCGGCGATCCTCGCGGTTGCGGGTGATCCGCGGCTGCACGTCGACGAAGGGGAAGCCCCGGAGATTGGCGGCATCCTGGATCGCCTGCGCGGTGCGCTCGACGACGTCGCCGTCATACCAGTCGCCCTCGGAGACATCGACCAGCCGCCGGACGCTCGCCGCGTCGAGGTTGCGGAGGTTGGAGACGACCTCCACCTTGCCGACGCGGTAGCGCACGCCCTCGTCGACCGAGTAGGTGACGAAGAAGCCGGTGCGGTCCTGCGCCAGCTCGGCCGTCGCGTTGGTGACCTGCACGTCGGCATAGCCGTTGCGGAGGTAGAAGCGGCGCAGCAGCTCCCGGTCGAAGGCCAGGCGCTCCGGGTCGAACTGGTCGGAGGAGGAGAGGAGGCGGTACCAGGCCTGCTCCTTGGTCGCCACGATCTCCTTCAGCTTGCTGTCCGAGTAGGACTGGTTGCCGACGAAGTTGATGCGGGCGACGAGGGCAGCCTCGCCTTCCCGGATTTCGTAGACGATGTCGACGCGGTTCTGGTCGCGCTGGATGATCTTCGGCTCGACGGTCGCGGCGAAGCGGCCGCGGCGGGCGTAGAGGTCGAGGATGCGCTGGCGGTCGGCCTGGACCGCCTGGGTGGTGTAGACCGAGCGCGAGCGGAGCTGCAGCTCCTTGCTCAGCACGTCATCCGAGATCTTGCGGTTGCCCTCGAAGGCGACGCGGCTGACGATCGGGTTCTCGGTCACCTGCACGAGGACGCGGCCGCCCTCGCGGCGGATCTGCACGTCGCTGAAGAGGCCGGTCGCGTAGAGCGACTTCAGGCTGCGGTCGAGCCGGTCGGCATCGAAGGCATCGCCCGGCTGCAGCAGCATGTAGGAGCGGATGGTGTCGCCCTCGATGCGCTGGTTGCCGGTGACATCAATGGCCTGGACGACCCCTTCCGCGGCCGGCGGGCGGGCCGGCACGGCGCGCGCGGGTGGACGCGGCCTTGCCTGGGCCTGCTGCTGGCGGGTCTGCGCCTCGGCCGCCGCCGGGATCAGGCCTGACGCGATGCAGGCGGTGGCAGCAAGGAAAACACGGAAGGAAGGGAGCAAAGTGCAGGCCCGTAACGTTGGGGTTCAGCGAGCGGGCCGGAGAATAGCCGCGCACCACCGCCACCGCCACCCCACTCCTCGCGCCTTCGCTACTAATCCACTCAAAGACTTAGCCGACGGACCGCAGACGGGCGAAAAACTACCCGACGAGCCCCGCCACCCAGCGCCCGATGGCCCCACCCGCGATGTCGTTCCAGGAGGCGAAAAGGAAGAGCGAGACCAGCAGCGCGAATCCGGCGCGGAAGCCGTATTCCTGGGCCCGCGGCGGCAGCGGCCGGCCGCGGATCGCCTCCGCCGCGTAGAAGACGAGATGCCCGCCATCCAGCAGCGGAATGGGGAAGAGGTTCAGCAGGCCTAGGCTGACCGAGAGCAGCGCCATCAGGTTGACCAGCGGCGACAGGCCGAGCGAGGCCGCCTCGCCCGAGACCTCGGCGATGCGGATGGGCCCGCCGAGCTCCTTGGCGCTGCGCTCGCCGACAATCATCTCGCCGATGCCCTTCAGCGTCAGCCAGGTGATGTCGGCCGTCTGCACCGCCCCGGCGGCAAGGGCCGAGAAGGGGTCCAGCCGCTCGAAGCGCGAGGCGCCGCCCTGGATGCCGAGCACGCCGACCGGCCCCTGGCCGTTGTCGCGCGCCTCCGGCGTCACGGTCACGACCTGCTCCACCCCGTCGCGGCTGACGGCAACCGCCACCGGCTTGCCGATGCGCGGCTGGATGTAGCGCTGCACCTGCTCGAAGCGGCTGACCTTCTGCCCGTCGAGGGAAAGGATCGCATCGCCCGGCAGCAGGCCGGCCCGCGCCGCGGCCGAGCCCTCGACCACGGTGGTGATGCCCGTGCCGCCCATCGGCTGCCCGACCGTCATGAACAGCCCGGCGAAAAGCAGGATGGCGAGCAAAAAATTGGCGACCGGCCCGGCCGCCACGACGATGGCCCGGCTGGAGACCGGCTTCTCATGGAAGGTGCGCCCCGGCTGCCAGCCCGCCCGCACCTCGGGCGCGACATCCTCGGGCGTCTCCTGCCCATGCAATTTCACATAGCCGCCGAGCGGGATCCAGCCGAGGCGCCATTCCGTCCCGCGCTTGTCGCGGCCCTGCAGCAGCGGCCGGCCGAAGCCGATGGAGAAGGCATCGACATGCACGCCGCGCCAGCGGGCGGCGAGGTAGTGCCCCATCTCATGCACGAAGACGAGCACGCCGAGCACGACGGCGAAGGCGATCAGCGTGCGCGGCAGGGCCGGCAGCATGTTCCAGAGATGGCCAAACACGTCCAAAGCCGTCGCTCCTGCTCAGGCCGCCGCCCGCCTCGCGGCGAGCCGGCCAGCCTCCTCACGCGCCGCCGCATCCACGGCCAGCACCGCCTCGAGCCCGTCGATGGCGGGGTTGCCGAGGGCGCCCAGCGTCTCCTCCACCACCGCAGCGATGTCGAGAAAGCCGAGGCGCCGCCCGAGGAACAGCGCCACCGCCACCTCGTTGGCGGCATTCAATATGGTGGTAGCGCCCTGCCCCGCCTGCAACGCCGCCCGGCATAGGCGAAGGGCGGGGAATCGTACCGTATCCGGAGCGAGAAATTCCAGCTTCCCGAGCGCGACCAGGTCGAGCCGCGGCACATCGACCGCCATCCGCTCCGGCCAGGCCAGCGCATGGGCGATGGGCGTCCGCATGTCCGGCGAGCCAAGCTGGGCGAGGACCGAGCCATCGGCATACTGGACCAGGCCATGCACAGTCGATTGCGGGTGGATCAGGATCTCGATCCGCTCCTCCGGCACTGGGAAGAGCCGGGCGGCCTCGATCAGCTCGAGTCCCTTGTTGAACATCGTCGCGCTGTCGACCGAGATCTTGGCGCCCATGGACCAGACCGGGTGGCGCACCGCCGCCTCCGGCGTCGCCGCCCGCATCGTGACGAGGTCGGCATTGCGGAAGGGCCCGCCGGAGGCGGTCAGCACGATCTTCTCGATCACCGCCGGGTCGCGCGTGTCAAGCGCCTGGAAGATGGCGTTGTGCTCGGAATCGACCGGCAGCAGCGTCGCCCCCGACCGGCGGGCCTCGGCGAGGACGATCTCGCCGGCGCAGACCAGGCTCTCCTTGTTGGCCAGCGCCAGCGTGCGGCCGCGCTTCAAGGCGGCCAGGGTGCTGCGCAGGCCGGCGGCGCCCACGATCGCCGCCATGGTCCAGTCGGCCGGCCGGGCCGCCGCCTCGATCACCGCCTCGGCCCCCGCCGCCGTCTCGATGCCGCTGCCGGCCAGGGCCTCGCGCAACGCGCCGAGGCAGGCCGGGTCGGCGACGACCGCCAGCCGCGCGCCGAAGCGCCGGGCCTGGGAGGCCAGCGCCGTCACGTCCCGCCCGGCGACCAGCGCCTCCACCGCGAAGCGTCCGGGCGGCGCTGCCGCCAGCAAGGCCATGGTGCTGCGGCCGACGGAGCCGGTGCTGCCGAGAACAGTGATGCGCTTCAACGCCATAAGGCTTCCCCAGGCCCCAGCAGCACGCCAAGCAGCGCCGCCGCGGGCGCAGCCGAAATCACTCCGTCCAGCCGGTCCAGCAGGCCGCCATGGCCGGGGATGAGGCGGGAGGAGTCCTTCACGTTGAAGCGCCGCTTGATCCAGCTTTCGAACAGGTCCCCCGCCTGCGAGAGCAGGCCGAGGATGGCGGCGATCACCAGCACCCGCGGAAGGGGCACCGTCGCCGGCTCCATCACATACGCCGAGAGCGCGCCGACCGCCATCGCGGAGACGAGCCCCCCCGCCGCCCCGGACCAGGTCTTGTTGGGGGAGATGGCAGGCGCCAGCTTCGGCCCGCCGAGGGCCCGGCCTGCGGCGTAGGCGCCGATGTCGCTCGACCAGACGATGAGGAAGAGGAACACGACGTTGCGCAGCCCCGCCTCCGCATCCCCCCTGAGATGGATCAGGGCGAGGCCGGCAAGGCCGATATAGACCACCCCGAAGGCCAGCCAGAAGCCCGGCACAGCCCGGCGGAAGCGCGGCGGCTCGGCCACGGCCCAGAGCCCGGCGAACCCCACCCCCAGCACGGCGAAGGCCCAGAGCCAAGCCCCGCCCACCCCCAGCACGCCGGCCAGCAGCACCGCCACCGGCACCACCATCCCCGGCAGGCGCTTGGTCGAGAAGCCGCAGAGCCTCACCCATTCCCAGGCCAGCAGGGCGACGGCCGCGGCCATCAGCGCCGTCCATGCCTCCGCCCCGAGCCAGATGCACAGCAAGGCCGCCGGCCCGAGCAGCAGGGCCGAGAGGGCGCGCTTGCGCAGGTCGGGCCAGCGCGAGGCGGGCCGGGCGGCCGGGTCGGTCACGCGCGGCGGTCGCTCATCCCATGCGGGCGCCGAAGCGCCGCTCCCGCCGGCCATAGTCGCGGAGCGCCCGCGCCAGGTGCTCGGCGCCGTAATCGGGCCAGAGCACGTCCTGGAAGACGAATTCGGCATAGGCCGCCTGCCAGAGCAGGAAATTGGACAGCCGCTGCTCGCCCGAGGTGCGGATGATGAGGTCGGGGTCCGGCATGCCCGCGGTGAAGAGGTGCCGGGCGAAGGCCGCCTCGTCCACCGCCTCCGGATCGAGCTGCCCGTCCCGCGCCGCCGCCGCCATCGCCCGCGCCGCAGCGACCATCTCGTCCCGCGCGCCGTAGCTGAGGGCAACGGTGAGGTTCAGCCGCGTACCCCCGGCGGTCACCGCCTCCGCCTGGTCGATCTCCCGCATGGTCTCGGCGCCGAAGCGCGCCCGGTCCCCGATCACCCGGAGGCGGATCCCCTCCTTGGCGAAGGTCGCCACCTCGGAGCGAAGATAGAGGCGGAGCAAGCCGGTGAGCGCCGTCACCTCCTCCGCCGGCCGCAGCCAGTTCTCGGAGGAGAAGGCAAAGAGCGTCAGCCAACCGATGCCCTCATGGGCGCAGGCCTCGATGGTGCGGCGCACGGCCTCCGCCCCCGCCTTGTGGCCGAGCGCCACCGGCAGCCCGCGCGCCTCGGCCCAACGGCGGTTGCCGTCCATGATGACGGCGACATGCTGCGGCAGCGCGCCTGGGGAGGCGGTGTCGGGCAGCGGCTGGAGCTTGGGGGCGCCGGACACGAGGCTCAAACCTGCCGGATGTCCTTCTCCTTCTCGGCGAGCGTGCTGTCGACCTGCTTGATGTACTGGTCGGTTAGCTTCTGCACCTCGTCGGACCAGTGCTTGACGTCGTCTTGGCTGATCGGCGCCTTCTTGTCCTTCTCCTGCGCCTTCACTTGCTCCATCCCGTCGCGGCGGACGCCGCGGACCGCGACCTTGGCGCTCTCGGCATACTTGCCGGCGGTCTTGATGAGCTCGTTGCGCCGCTCCTGCGTCAGCGGCGGCAGCGGCACGCGGATCACCTGGCCCTCGGTCTGCGGGTTGAGGCCGAGGCCGGAGTCGCGGATGGCGATCTCGACCGCCTTCACCACCGACTTGTCCCAGACCTGGACCGAAAGCAACCCGGGCCCGGAGACCGAGACATTGGCGACCTGGTTCAGCGGCTGGTTGTTGCCATAGGCCTCGACCCGGATCGGCTCGAGCAGCGCCGGGCTGGCGCGGCCGGTCCTGAGGCCGGAGAATTCCTTCTTCAGCAGCTCGATCGCGCCATCCATCCGGCGCGTCAGATCCTGTTTCAGCGTCTTGAGGTCGGCCGGCATGGCCTGTCTCTCCCGATCGGTGCGGCCCGCGGCATGGCCCGGGGCCTCGTCACGTCGCGCCCAGGGCGCGTGTAAGCCCACTTCACCACGCGAAGATGGCGGGAAGCGGGCGGCGTCAGTGCTGCTCGATCACCGTGGTGAACTTCCCCTCGCCCTGCATCACGGCGGTGAAGGCGCCGGGCTCGTGAATATTGAAGACGATGATCGGCAGCTTGTTCTCGCGGCACAGGCTGATCGCCGCGGCATCCATCACCAGCAGGTCCCGGGCGAGCATGTCGAGATAGGTGAGCGTCACGTAGCGCTCCGCCTTCGGGTTCTTCCGCGGATCGGCCGAATAGACGCCATCCACCTGCGTGCCCTTGAAGAGCGCGTCGCACTCCATCTCGGCGGCGCGCAGCGCGGCGGCGGTATCGGTGGTGAAGAAGGGGTTGCCGGTGCCGGCGGCGAAGATGACGACCCGGCCCTTCTCCATGTGGCGGATGGCCCTTCGCCGGATATAGGGTTCGCAGAGCGACTGCATGGGGATGGCGCTCAGCACCCGCGTCGGCAGCCCCTGCTTCTCGAGGGCCGACTGCATGGCGAGCGCGTTCATCACCGTCGCCAGCATGCCCATGTAGTCGGCCTGGGCACGGTCCATGCCCGCCGCGGCGCCGGCGATGCCGCGGAAGATATTGCCGCCGCCGATGACGAGGCAGACCTCCGCGCCGAGGTCGACGACGCCCTTCACATCCTCGGCGATCCGCCGGACGGTCGCGGATTCGAGGCCGTAGTCGCGGTTGCCCATCAGCGCCTCGCCGGACACCTTGAGCATGACACGCTTGTAGCTGGTCGGCTGGTTCATTATGGGACCGTCACGGGGGCCAGGAACGATATGCAGCGGCCCCCGGCCCCGCAAGGCCCTGGACGAGCCACGGACGCCACATGCGGGTGAGCGAGGAGCCCGCCCACATGCAACGGTTTCGGCTCAGGCGGCGCCGACGCCCGAGACCTTGGCGACCTCGGAAGCGAAGTCGGGCCCGACCGGCTTGTCGATGCCCTCGCCGAGTTGGAAGCGGGCGAAGCCTGACAGCTTGCCGCCGGCCTTCTGGACGATGGCCCTCACGCGGCTCTCGCCGTCATGCACCCAAACCTGCTCCAGCAGCACCACTTCCTCGTAGTACTTGCGGATGCGGCCCTCGACCATCTTCTCGATGATGGCCTCCGGCTTGCCGCTGGCGCGGGCCTGCTCGGAGAGCACCGCCTTCTCCCGCTCGAGCGCCGAGGGGTCGACGGCGGAGACGTCGAGCGCCTCCGGCCGGGTGGCGGCGACATGCATGCCGATCTGCCGGCCGAGGCCCTCGAGCGCCTCGATCTCGGAGGCGCCCTCGAGCGCCACCAGCACGCCGATCTTGCCGAGGCCCGGGCGGATGGCGTTGTGGGTGTAGGTGGCGACGGCGCCGCTGCTCACCTCGAGGCGACGCGCGCGGCGGATCGTCATGTTCTCGCCGATGGTGGCGATGAGGCGCGTCAGCTCCTCGGTCACGCTGTGGCGCGTGCCGGGATAGGTCGCCGCCTTCAGCGCCTCGACATCCTCGCCGACGGAGAGCGCCAGCCCCGCCACCTCGGCGACGAAATTCTGGAACTGCTCGTTGCGGGCGACGAAATCGGTCTCGGCATTTACCTCGACCATGGCAGCGACGTTGGGGGCGCTGGCGACGCCGACCAGGCCCTCGGCGGCAACGCGGCCGGACTTCTTGGCGGCTGCCGAAAGGCCCTTCTTCCGAAGCCAGTCGATCGCGGCTTCCATGTCGCCGTTCGACTCCACCAGGGCCTTCTTGCAGTCCATCATGCCGGCGCCGGTCTTGTCGCGCAGGTCGCGAACCATCGCTGCGGTGATTTCGGCCATGGATCAACCCTCCATCGAGCGTGATCGCCGCAGGCTGGGACGGCCGGAGGCGTGACTCACGCGACACAACAACCAATTCAACGCGGCCGCCCAACCCGGACGGCCGCCATACGCGTCTGCAACACGGCCCGCCCGAAGGGCGGGACGAAAGCTCAGGCCTGCGCGGCGGGCTGCTCCGCCGGGGTCTCCTCGGCCGCGGCGGCCGCGGTGAACTCCTCCGGCGTCGCCTCCTCGGCGGCGGCGGTCAGCGCCTCGTCCTCGGGCAGCTCCTCGACCGCGCCCATGTCGACGCCCGAGGCCTGCAGCCCGGCCGAGATGCCGTCGATGACGGCGCCGGCGATCAGGTCGCAATAGAGGTTGATCGCGCGGATCGCGTCGTCATTGCCCGGGATCGGGAAGGCGACGCCCTGCGGATCGGCATTGCTGTCGACCACGGCGATGACGGGGATGCCGAGCTTGTTGGCCTCCTCGATCGCCAGCTTCTCCTTCACCACGTCGATGACGAAGATAATGTCGGGCAGGCCGCCCATCTCCTTGATGCCGCCGAGCGCGCGGTCGAGCTTCTCCTTCTCGCGCGTCAGCATCAGGATCTCCTTCTTGGTGAGACCCGTGATGTTGCCGCCGAGCTGCTCCTCCATCTGCTTTAGGCGCTTGATGGAGCCGGTGATGGTCTTCCAGTTGGTCAGCATGCCGCCGAGCCAGCGGTGGTTGACGTAGTACTGGCCGCAGCGGGCCGAGGCCTCGGCCACATACTCGGCCGCCGCCTTCTTGGTGCCGACGAAGAGCACGCGCCCGCCGGCCGCCACCACGTCGCGGACGGCGCGCAGCGCACGGTCCAGCATCGGGACGGTCTGCTGCAGATCGAGGATGTGGACCTGGTTGCGGACGCCGAAGATGTAGGGCGCCATCCGCGGGTTCCAGCGCCGCGTGTGGTGGCCGAAATGGACGCCTGCCTCGAGCAGCAGGCGAAGGGAAACCTGGGGCATCGCCATGATGGGCGAGATCCTTCCTGTCAGTCCGGTTGAGCCTCCGCGGCGCCTTCCCGGGGTTCCCCGGGACCGGACCCTGCCAAGCCGGAAGGGCGCGCCGCGTGCGAATTTGCCGCGCCGGGTGGCCCCGGCTTCGGCGGGGCGTGCTATGGCACGGCCGGCAGTCCCGAGCAAGCCCGCAAGGGTCGGCCGCGCCATCCTTGCGGAGGTGGTTGCAACTCGGGAGGCGGAACCCGGGGAGGGCAGCGAGGCGGCAGAGGGCGGGGCCAGCTCGGTCAGACCGCCCCGGCCAGGGCCCGCATCCAAACGGCCACCGCCACCGCTCCGGCATCCGGCACGCCAATCGCCCGCGCACCGAGATAGCTCGCCCGGCCGAGGCGCGGCGTCATCGCCGCCGTCGCCGCCGCGCCCTGCTCCGCCGCCTCGGCGGCCGCGGCGAGGCCGCCGCTCGCCAAGGCCTCCGCCGCCGGCGCCAGCGCGTCCAGCATCGTCCGGTCGCCCGGCCTGGCGCCGCCCAGCTCGGCGATGGCCGCGATGCCGGCGCGGAAGGCGGCCGGCCATTCGCCGCCCTGCTGCATCTCGCGCGACGCCCGGAGCAGGCCGGTGGCGTAGAAGGGCCCGGAGCTGCCGCCGAGTGCGCGCCGCAGCGCCTCGCCCAGGGCAGCGAGCGCCGTTGGCGGGTCGGCCCAGGCGCCCTCCGGCAGGGCCCGGATCGCCGCCGCGCCGCGCACCATGCTGAGTCCGAGATCGCCATCGCCAGCCGCCGAGTCCAGCTCGGTCAGCCTCGCCTCCGCCGCCTCCAGCGCCGCCGCCACGGCCAGCCCCGCGGCCTTCAGCCGAGGCGTCAGCGGCCCCGGCGTTCCGGCCGGCGCCGGCGCGGCAGGCGGCGCCGCGAGCACGACCCTCGGCGCGATCCGTCCCGGCCCCGCCCAGGCCGGCGCCTCGCCGGGCGCATCGAGCAGGGCGAGCCGCGCATCGTCGAGCCTCAAAAGAGAAAGCGAGCAGCCCGGCATCTCGAGCGCGGTCAGGAAATTGCCGGCCCAGGCCCGCTCCACCACCAGCCCGCGCTCGCGCAGCAGCGCGACGGCGCGGCGGGCGACGATCGACAGCTCCATCGGCGGCGTGCCGCCCAACCCGTTGACCAGCAGCGCCACCCGCGCCCCGGCACCGAGGCTACGGTCCTTGAGGATCGTCCCCAGCATGCGCTTGACCAGCGCATCGGCCGGCGCCATCGCCCCGCGCTCGACGCCCTGCTCGCCATGGATGCCAAGGCCGAGCTCGATCTCGTCCTCGCCGAGGGTGAAGCCCGGCTTCCCCGCCGCCGGCACGGTGCAGGCGCCGAGGGCAACGCCCATGCTGCCAAGCTCCGCCGCCGCCGCGCGGGCGATGGCCGCGACCTCCGCCACCCCCTGCCCTGCCGCCGCCGCGGCGCCGGCCAGCTTGTGGATCAGCACAGTGCCTGCAATGCCGCGCTGGCGCTCGGGTGCCACAGTCTCGCGCAGCGCCACGTCATCGGCGACGACGACGACCTCGCAGGGGATGCCCTCCGCCCGCGCCAGCTCGGCGGCGAGGCCGAAATTCAGCCGGTCGCCGGTGTAGTTCTTGAGGATGAGCACCGCCCCGGTGGGGCCGGCCGCGGCGCGGATCCCGGCCAGCACGGCATCGACGCTCGGCGAGGTGAAGACATCACCCGCGATCGCGCCCGCCAGCAGCCCCGGCCCGACATAGCCCGCATGCGCCGGCTCATGCCCCGCCCCACCGCCCGACAGCACCGCGACCGGCCGGGCCCCGGGCGGCGGCAGGTCGGCGCGGACCACCACCTCCTCGCCCTCCAGCAGGGCGAGGCCGGGATGCAGGTCGCAAAGGCCCTCGAGCATCTCCCGCACCACCCGGCGCGGGTCGTTGACCAGCTTCTTCATGCCCGAACCCTCCCCTACTTCACGGATGCCACCCGCAACGCATTGGTTGTGCCCGGCGTGCCGAAGGGGACGCCGGCCGTCACCACCACCTCCTGCCCCGACGCGGCGAAACCCTCCGCCTGGGCCGAGCGCAGCGCCTTCGCCACCATGTCGCCCATCGAGTTCGGCTCTTGCGAGACCAGCGGATGCACGCCCCAGACGACGGCCAGCCGCCGCGCGCTCTCCATGCTGGCGGTGAGGCCAAGGATCGGGCAGTCCGGCCGCTCGCGGGCCACGCGCAGCGTCGTCGAGCCGGTGGAGGTGAAGGTCGCGATCACCTGCGCCTTGATCGTATGCGCCACCTGGCGGGCCGCGGCGGCGATGGCGCCGGCGCTGTTCGGCTCCGGCTCCGGGCGGGAGTTGTCGGTGAGCGAGCGCCAGTCCGGGTCCTGCTCCACCCGGGCCACGATGCGGTCCATCATGTTGACCGCCTCGAAGGGATACTGCCCCGCCGCCGTCTCGGCCGAGAGCATCACCGCATCCGCCCCGTCGAAAACCGCCGTCGCCACGTCCGAGGCCTCGGCCCGGGTCGGCGCCGGGGCCGAGATCATGCTTTCCAGCATCTGCGTGGCGACGACCACCGGCCGGCCCAGGGCACGGGCCGCGCGGACGATGCGCTTCTGCACCAGCGGCACCTCCTCGGGCGGCAGCTCGACTCCGAGGTCGCCGCGCGCCACCATCACGCAATCGGCCAGCGCGATGATGGCATTGAGGTTCTCGACCGCCTGCGGCTTCTCCATCTTGACCATGACGAGGGCGCGGCCCCCGCAGATCGCCTTGGTCTCCGCCACATCCTCCGGCCGCTGGACGAAGCTGAGGCCGATATACTCGACCCCCTGCTCGAGCACGAAGGCCAGGTCCTCCCGGTCCTTCTCCGTCAGCGCCGGGATCGGCAGCGCCACGTCGGGGACGTTGACGCCCTTGCGGTCGGAGAGCGGGCCGCCGACCACGATCTCCGTCTCCAGATGGTCCTCCCGCACCCGGGTCACGCGCAGCCGCAGCTTGCCGTCATCGAGGAGCAGGGAGGTGCCGATCTGCGCCGCCTTGATGATCTCGGGATGCGGCAGCTGCACCCGCCGCACATCGCCCGGATTGGGGCTGAGGTCGAGACGGAAGGGCTGGCCCGTCTGCAGCTGCACCCGCCCGCCCTGGAAGCGCCCGACCCGGAGCTTCGGCCCCTGCACATCGGCGAGGATACCGATCGGCCGCCCGACCTTCCGCTCCAGCGCCCGGATGATGGCGATGCGCTCGGCATGGTCGGCATGCGAGCCGTGGGAGAAGTTCAGCCGGAACACATCTGCCCCTGCCCGGTAGAGCCGCTCGATCACCTCCGGGCTGCTGCTCGCCGGGCCCAGGGTCGCGACGATCTTGGTGCGGCGGCGGCGGCGCAGCGGGATGCGGGTGGCCATGCGGGGCGTGTTCCCTTCGGGCGGGGTTTTGTGGAGGTCCGGCCGCAGCCGGTAGGGCGGCAGGTCCAGGACGCGGGAAAGCTCCGCCACCCGGTCGGCGGGGACGCGCTGCCATTGCGAGACGGCGGCGGGAGAGATGCCGAGGGCGGCCGCGATACGGGTGACGGTGCCGCGTCGGGCCAGGAGATCATCCAGTTCGGGATCGCGCATGGCGCCAACTTAGGAATGTTAAGGCAACCCGCCTAGCACCCAAGATAGCTTAAATTTTAAGACGAGATTAAGTTACAAGCACGGCACGGACGTCATTCACATTGGTCAAGGTCGGCCCGGTGACGACGAGGTCGCCGAGCGCGGCGAAGAGGCCGTAGCTGTCATGCGAGGCCAGCATCGCCCGCGGGTCGAGCCCCGCCGCCCGCGCCCGCGCCAGCGTATTGGGCGCGGCAACCGCCCCCGCGGCATCCGACTTGCCGTCGATGCCGTCGGTATCCGCCATCAGCGCCCAGATGCCGGCATGCCCCTCCAGCGCCAGCGCCAAGCCGAGCAGCCCCTCCATGCTCCGCCCGCCCCGGCCCTCGGCACCCAGCGGCAGGGTCACCGTCGTCTCCCCGCCCGACAGGATCAGAGCCGGCCGCCCGACCGGCAGCCCATGCGCCGCGCTGCTGCGGGCGATGCCGGCCAGCACCCTGCCGAGCTGGGCCGCTTCCCCCTCCAGCGCATCGCCGAGAATGAGCGGGACGAGGCCCATCGTCTCCGCCTCCCGCGCCATGGCCCGGAGCGCCATCAGGGGCGTAGCGACCATCCGGAGATCGGCGCCCGCGAGGCGCGGGTCGCCCGGCTTCGGGCTTTCCTCCCGCGCCTCCGCGAGGTGCCGCGTCACCGCCGGCGGCAGCTGCATCCCGTAATGCGCAACCAGCGCCCGCGCCTCGGCGAAGGTCGTGGGGTCCGGCACGGTCGGGCCGGAGGCGATCACCGCCGGGTCGTCCCCCGGCACGTCGGAGATGGCAAGCGTCACCACACGGGCCGGATGCGCCGCCACCACCACCCGCCCGCCGGAGAAGGCCGAGAGGTGCTTGCGGATGCAGTTCATCTCCCCGATCGGCGCGCCGGAGCGCAGCAGCTCCCGGTTCACCGCCATCAGCTCGTCGAGGGAGAGCCCCGCCGCCGGCAGGGTCGAGAGCGAGGAGCCGCCGCCCGAGACCAGGAACAGCACCAGGTCATCGGCCGAGAGCTCGCGCAGCAGCCCGAGCATCTCCGCCGCCGCCGCGGCGCCTGCCGCATCCGGGACGGGATGGCTGCCGAAGCGCACCGCGATTCGCCGCCCGGCCGGCGGGTCCGGCACGTCGGCGCCATGCGTCGTGATGACGAGGCCGGAGAGCGGCCGCCCGGCCCATGCCCGCTCCACCGCCAGCGCCATCTTCGCCGCCGCCTTGCCGACGCCGATGACGATGCAGCGGCCGCGGGGCGCCTCCGGCAGATGCGCCGGCAGCGCCGTCAGCGGGTCGGCCGCCGCCAGCGCCGCCTGGAAGACCCGGTGCAGCGCCGCCCGCGCCCCCGCATCGTCGAAGCCAACCGCCATGCCCCCGCCCCTCCCCTTTGCCTGGAGGCGAGTATGGACCATCTAGCCAGTGACGAAGAGGGAGAGCCCCATGCCCGATATCGACCCCGCCACCCGCACCGAGCTCGAGGCCGCCGCTTTCCGGCGCCTGGTCGAGCACCTGCGCGAGCGGACCGACGTGCAGAACATCGACATGATGAACCTGGCCGGCTTCTGCCGGAACTGCCTCAGCAAGTGGTACCGCGCCGCCGCCGAGGAGAAGGGCATCCCGCTCGCCGACCCGGAGGCACGGGAGATCATCTACGGCATGCCCTACAAGGAGTGGCAGGCGAAGCACCAGACCGAGGCGACCGCGGCACAGAAGGCGCAGTTCGCCGCCTCCAACCCCGGCCACGGTTGATCGTCGTTGCTGCCCGGCTCCGGGCGCGGTAGGAGCGCCGCCCGCCCTGGAGCTAGGCAGCAGATGAGCGACATCGATTTCGAGGACGAAGCCCGCGCCAGCCGCGCCCGCCAGGCCGCCGACCCGGACCCCGAGGTGGGCGGCATCGCCGTCGACCGGCTGCGCTCCATCATCGAGCGGATCGAGCGGCTGGAGGAGGAGCGCAAGGCCCTCGCCAACGACATCAAGGACATCTACGGCGAGGCCAAGTCGGCCGGCTTCGACGTGAAGGTGGTCCGCCAGCTCATCTCGCTCCGCAAGAAGGAGCCGGCCGAGGTGGAGGAGCAGGAGACCCTGCTCGACCTCTACAAGCGCGCCCTCGGCATGTGATCGCCCGCGACCTTGCCGCCGGGCCGGGGCGGACCGAGACTGCGGTTATCGACCCGGCACGAGAGACCCCGCCGATCCACCACGGCCGCGACATGACGGCGCCTGCCCCGCCCGCCTTCCTCGCCGGGGGCGGCCGCATGGGCGCCCTGATGCGCGGCCTCGATTGCTCCGCCTCCCCGCTCGGTTCGCCGGAGGGCTGGCCCGCCTCGCTGAGGACCGTGGTCGGGCTGATGCTCGCCTCGCGCTTCCCGATGTTCGTCGCCTGGGGGCCCGAGCTGAGCTTCCTGTACAATGACGGCTACGCGCCGATCCTCGGCGCCAAGCATCCGGACGCCATGGGCCGGCCCTTCCGCGAGGTCTGGGCCGAGATCTGGCCCGACATCGCCCCGCTGATCGACCGGGCGCTGGCCGGGGAGGCCACCTGGGCCGAGAACATGCACCTGGTGATGGAGCGGCACGGCTATCCGGAGGAGACCTGGTACACCTTCTCCTACAGCCCCGTCCGCGACGAGGCAGGCGCCATCGCGGGGATGTTCTGCGCCTGCACAGAGACCACCGGCCAGGTCCTCGCCGACCGCCAGCGCGCCGCGGCCGAGGCGGCGCTGCGGGAGAGCGAGACCCGCTTCCGCACCATGGCCGACCATGCGCCGGTGATGATCTGGACCACCGACCCGGACGGCCGCTGCACCTATCTCAACCGCCGCTGGTACGAGTTCACCGGCCAGGCCCCCGGCGCCGGCGAAGGCTTCGGCTGGCTCGACGCCATGCTGCCGGAGGACCGGCCGCGGGCGGAGGCCGGCTTCCGCAGCGCCAATGCCGCGCGGGCACTCTTCCAGGCCGATTACCGCCTGCGCCGCGCCGATGGCAGCCTCGCCTTCGTGCTCGACACCGCCGCGCCCCGCTTCAGCGAGGGGGGCGAGTATCTCGGCTATATAGGCTCGGTCATCGACATCTCCGACCGGCAGGAGGCCGCCGCCGCGGTGGCGGAAAGCGAGTCGCGCTTCCGCGCCCTGGTCGAAGCCTCCGCCCAGATCGTCTGGACCACCGATGCGAAAGGCGCGGTCCGGGCCGACTCGCCCTCCTGGCGCGCCTTCACCGGCCAGAGCGTGGAGGACTGGCTCGATTTCGGCTGGCTCAACGTCGTCCATCCCGAGGACCGCCCCCGCGCCGAGGCCCAATGGCGGGAGAGCGTCGCCAGCCGCCGCCCCTATGAGATCGAATACCGCCTCCGCCACCGCGAGGATGGCTGGCGCTGGACCCACGCCCGCGGCGTGCCCCTGCTCGATGCCGAGGGACGGCTGCAATCCTGGGTCGGCATGAACACCGACATCGAGGAGCAGCGCCAGGCCGCGGCGGCGCTGCGCGCCCTCAATGCCGAGCTCGGGGTCCGCGTCGCCGAGCGGACGCGGGAGCGCGACCGGATGTGGCGCCTGTCCCAGGACCTGATGCTGGTCGCCGGCTTCGACGGCACGATCACCGCCGTCAACCCGGCCTGGGAAAGGCTGCTCGGCCATGACACGGCGGCGCTCCCCGGCACCCGCTTCCTCGACCTCGTCCATCCCGAGGACCAGGCGGCGACGATCGGCGAGATGGGCCGCCTGGCCGATGGCTTCGCCACCCTCCGCTTCGAGAACCGCTACCGCCATACGGATGGCCGCTGGCGCTGGATTTCCTGGACCGCCGCGCCGGCCGAAGGGCGGGTCCACGCCGTCGGCCGCGACGTCACCGCCGAGAAGGAAGCCGCCGCGGCGCTCCGCACCGCCGAGGAGCAGCTGCGCCAGGCGCAGAAGATGGAGGCGGTGGGCCAGCTCACCGGCGGCATCGCGCATGATTTCAACAACCTGCTGACCGGCATCATCGGCTCCCTCGCCCTGCTGAAGAAGCGGGTCGCCGAGGGCCGCGCCGCCGAGACCGCGCGCTATGTGGCGGCCGCGACCGAATCGGCCGAACGGGCGGCGGCGCTGACCCAGCGGCTGCTCGCTTTCGCCCGCCGCCAGCCGCTCGACCCGCGCGTGGTCGATGTCTCCGGCCTCATCCGCTCGATGGAGGAGCTGCTGCGGCGCACGCTGGGGGAGGCGATCACGCTGTCGATCGAAATCACGCCCGGCCTGCCGGCGACGCTCTGCGACCCGAACCAGCTCGAGAACGCCATCCTCAACCTGGTCATCAACGCCCGCGACGCCATGCCGGGCGGCGGCCGCCTCGGCATCGCCGCGGCGCCGGAGCGGCTTGCCGCGGGCGAGGAGGCGCCGCCGGGCGAGTATGTCGCCATCATCGTCAGCGATACCGGCACTGGCATGCCGCCCGCGGTGGCGGCGCGGGCCTTCGACCCCTTCTTCACCACCAAACCGACCGGCCAGGGCACCGGGCTCGGCCTGTCGATGATCTACGGCTTCGCCCGGCAATCGGGCGGCGCGGTCACCATCCGCACCGCGCCGGGCCAGGGCACGGCGGTACGGCTCTGCCTGCCGCGCCATGCCGGCGCCGCCGGCACCCGGCACCCTCCCGGCCCGCTGCCCGGCCTTGCCGACGCCCCGGCGGCCCGCCCCGGCGAGACCGTGCTGGTGGTGGAGGACGAGACGGTGGTGCGCAGCGTGCTGGTCGAGGTGCTGCACGACCTCGGCTATCGCGCGCTGGAGGCGGTGGACGGGCGCGAGGCCCTCGCCATGCTGCGCGGCGACGTCCAGCTCGACCTGCTGGTCACCGATGTCGGCCTTCCGGGCGGGATGAACGGCCGGCAACTCGCCGATCTGGCCCGGCGACAGCGGCCTGGGCTGAAGGTGCTCTTCGTGACCGGCTATGCCGATGCCGCCGGTCTCTCCGGCGAGGTCCTGGAGGCGGACATGGCGCTGATGGCCAAGCCCTTCGAGGCGGGCAGCCTCGCCCGCCGCATCCGCGCCCTCATCGAGGGCTGAGGCTCAGCGGAACTGCGTCAGCGCCGCCGCGGCGGCCACCAGGCCGAAAGCCCAGGGCAACATGGAGATCAGCTCATTCATCGTCGGTCTTCCTCGGCCCGCATGCCCGGTATCGCGGGCACTCAAGATTGCATTCCTGCAATCTACAGTCCGGAAGGATGACGTTCCACTCATCGAACCGCCTTGCTGCCATGCAGCATCGGAATGGCCGTTCACGCTTACGTGGCCTCGCCCTCGGCCTTCCGACGCTGCTCGCGCAGCCGCGCCGCGCCCCCCGGCATTTGCGGGTTGATGGCGAGCGCGGCCGCGAGGCTGCGCAGCGCGCCCTTCGGGTCCCCCGCCTGGTCCTGGATGGCGGCGAGCGCCGCCAGCGCCGGCCAATGCCGCGGCTCCAGCCGCAGCACCTCCTGCAGGTCGCGCGCCGCCGCGGCGCCGTCGCCGGCCGCGAGATAGGCCTGGGCGCGGAGGAACCAGGCCTCGGCGAAATCGGGCGCGAGCGTGATGGCGGCATCGCAATCCTCGAGCGCCTCATTCGGCAGCCTGGCCTCGAGGTTGCGGGCGCCGCGGCGCAGCAGCAGCACGACCGAGGGGCTGGCGACCTGGGACCAGAGCGCCCGAATCCGCGCCTCGACCAGCGCCGCCCCCGCCTCGTCGGGCGCCGTCCGCAGCGCCTCGAAGGCCCGGTCGAGCTCCGCCTTGCGCGCCTCCGGGCCGGGCCGGGGCGCCGCCTGGGCAAGGGCCGCGCCGGGCGACAGCAGGGCGAGCAGCAGGCGCCGCCGCATCAACGGGCCGCGTCCCGGCAGGTGGCGCAGATCCCCTCCGCCTCTACCGTGCTGCGCGCCAGGGCGAAGCCGGCGGCGGCCGCGGCGCGGCTGAGGGCGAGCGCCACGCCCGGGTCGCTGATCTCGGTCGTGCCGCCGCAGCGGGCGCAGATCAGGAACTGGTGCGGATGGTCATGCGCCGTGCCGCAATCGCAATCCGCCGGATGCTCCTCCACCTCGGCGCAGCCGACGAAGGCGCCGAGCCGCTCCACCTTGTGGATCAGCCCCTGCTCCACGAGGAAGTCGAGGGCCCGGTAGACGGTCGGCGGGGCGGCGCCGGCGCGGCTCGCCCGCAGCCGGTCGAGCAGCGCATAGGCGCCGACCGGCTGGCCGCTCTCCAGCACCAGGCGCAGCACCTGCCGGCGCAGCTCGGTCAGCTGCGCCCCGCGCCGGGCGCAGACGGAGGCGGCACGGTCGAGGCTCGCCTGCAGGGTGTCAGGCATGGGGGCGTCGGGCATGGGCTCCTCCATCCGGGCATCCTGCCCTTATATAGGGGCATGAGCAGCCCCCCGAAGAGCCCCGAGCCGGAAGCCGGCCTCCCCTTGCTGGAGTCCATCCGCTTCGACCTGCGCGGCCTCGTCCCCGCCATCGCCCAGCAGCACGACACCGGCGAGGTGCTGATGCTCGCCTGGATGAACCGCGCGGCCGTCGAGGAGACGCTGGCGACGGGCCGGGCCTGCTACTTCTCCCGCTCGCGCAACGCGCTCTGGCGGAAGGGCGAGACTTCCGGCCAGGTGCAGCGACTGGTCGATATCCGCCTCGACTGCGACGGCGATGCGCTGCTGCTGCTGGTCGACCAGACCGGCGTCGCCTGCCACACCGGGCGGCGGAGCTGCTTTTACCTCGCACCGCGCGACGGCGTGCTGGCGGAGCTGACTCGGCCCGAGGTCGCGCCCGAGGCGCTGTACGGCGCATGAGCGCGTCCGATCGGCAGAGCGCCAGCGAGGCCGTGAATCGGGCGCGCCGACAGCCTATCCCGGTCACGCTCCTCACCGGCTTCCTCGGCGCCGGCAAGACGACGCTGCTCAACCGCCTGCTCCGCGACCCGGCGCTCGCCGAGACCGCCGTGCTGGTCAACGAGTTCGGCGAGATCGGCCTCGACCACCTGCTGGTCGAGCGGCTCGACGGCGATGCGGTGCTGCTCAATGCCGGCTGCCTCTGCTGCACCGTGCGCGGCGACCTGGTGCGGGCGCTGCGCGACCTCGCTGGGCGGGTCGAGGGCGGCCAGGCGGTGCGGCGGGTGGTGATCGAGACCACCGGCCTCGCCGACCCGGCGCCCATCCTGCAGACGCTGATGGCCGAGCCGCTGCTGCTCGCCCGCTTCCGGCTCGATGGCGTCGTCACGCTGGTCGATGCGGTCGCCGGCATGGCGACGCTCGATGCGCAGGCGGAGGCGGTGAAGCAGGCCGCCGTCGCCGACCGGCTGGTGCTCAGCAAGACCGACCTCGCCGCGCCGGCGGCGGTGGCGGCGCTGGAGGCGCGGCTGCGCGCCCTCAACCCCGGCGCGCCGCTGCTGCGGGCCGATGCGCCGGCGGCCGCCCTCCTCGACTGCGGCCTCTACGACGCGGCGGGCAAGCACCCGGACGTGCGGCGCTGGCTGGATGCCGAGGCCTTCGCTGGGCATCACCACCACCACCATCACCATGACGTCAGCCGGCACGATGCGCGCATCCACAGCTTCTGCCTCACCTTCGACGAGCCCTTGCCCTGGGACGGGCTCGCCACCTGGCTCGAGGTGCTGACCATGACGCGGGGCGAGAGCGTGCTGCGCATCAAGGGCATCCTGCACATCGAGGGCGAGGCGCGCC
This sequence comes from Belnapia sp., assembly GCF_059504005.1. Lineage (NCBI taxonomy): Bacteria > Pseudomonadati > Pseudomonadota > Alphaproteobacteria > Acetobacterales > Roseomonadaceae > Belnapia > Belnapia sp. The sequence continues at coordinate 188,024 of NZ_JCACHU010000157.1, forward strand.
CCATCGCCATCCACGGCGTGCAGGGCCTGTTCCACCCGCCGGCGATGCTGGAGCGCTGGCCCGAGGGCGAGGACCGGCGCTCGCGCCTCGTCTTCATCCTCCGCGACCTCGACCGGGCGGTGGTGGAGAACGGGCTCCGCGCCTTCGCCGAGAGCGCCCGGCAGCAGCGCGAGATCAGCGGATGAGCGCGGTGCGGCTCGAGACCCTGGCCGACGAGGCGCGGCAGGCGGCGCTGCCGGCGCTGGCGCGGCTGCGCATCGCGGTCTTCGCCGAATGGCCCTACCTCTATGACGGCGACTCCAGGCAGGAGCAGGAATATCTGGAGACGCTCCTCGCCGGCCGGGATGCCGCCATCATCGTCGCCTGGGACGGGGCGGAGCCGGTCGGCATGGCGACCTGCCAGCCCATGGCGGAGGCGCATGCGCCGGTGCAGGCGGCCTTCCGCCGGCGCGGGCTCGACCCGGGGCGGGTCTGCTATTTCGGCGAGAGCGTGCTGCTCCCGGCCTGGCGCGGCCAGGGGATCGGCGTTGGCTTCTTCGAGCGCCGCGAGGCGGAGGCGCGGCGGCTCGGCCTCGGCGCGGCCGCCTTCTGCGCCGTGGTGCGCAATGCCCGCGACCCGCGGCGGCCGCCCGACTACGTCCCGCTCGACGGGTTCTGGCGCCGGCGCGGCTATGCGCCCCGGCTCGACCTGTCCTGCGTTTTCCATTGGCGGGAGCATGGCGATGCGGCGGAGACGCCGCATGCGCTCGGCTTTTGGATGAAGGACCCGCTGTGACGGCGCTCCGGCTCGGCGCCTTCGCCTGGCCCGTGGGGCGGCCGGCGGGGATCGATGGCTATGCGGCGCGGCTCGACCGCTTCGTCGCCGAGGCGGCGGGGCAGGCCGAGCTGCTGCTGATGCCGGAATACGCGCCGATGGAGATCGTCGGCGGGCTCGCGGATGCGGCCGAGGAGCTCCGCGCCATGGTCGCGCTGGCGCCTGCGGTGGTGGAGGCGATGCGCGGCGTGGCGCGCCGGCACGGCGTCTGGCTGGTGCCGGGCAGCCTGCCGATGGAGGTCGGCGGGCGGGTGGTGAACCGGGCGCCGCTGATCGCGCCGGACGGGCGCCTCGCCTTCCAGGACAAGCGGGTGATGACGCGCTTCGAGGCGGAGAGCTGGGGCGTCTCGGCCGGGGCGGGGCCCTCGGTCTTCCCGACGCCCTGGGGGCTGGTCGGCCTCTCCGTCTGCTATGATGCCGAGTTCCCGAAGCATGTGCGGGCGCAGGTGGAGGCAGGGGCCTGGCTGGTGCTGGTCCCGGCCTGCACCGACAGCGTCCATGGCTTCAACCGGGTGCGCCTCTCCGCCCAGGCGCGGGCGCTGGAGAACCAGTGCTTCGTCGCGGTCGCGCCGACCGTGGGGCTGGCGCCCTGGTCGGCCGCGCTCGACGTCAACCATGGTGCGGCCTCCGTCCATGGGCCGGTCGACCGCGGCTTTCCGGAGGATGGGGTGATGGCGGCGGGCGCGATGGATGCGCCGGGATGGGTGTTCAGCAGCCTCGACCCCGGCAGGATCGAGCGGGTGCGGCGGGAGGGGGCGGTGCTGAACCACCGGGACTGGCCGAAGGGGCCGGTCGAGGCTCCGGCGCTCGCGGTCTTCGCATGACGCTGATCTACGTGGCGGCCGGCGAGGCCTCGGGCGACATCCTCGGGGCACGGTTGATCGCGGCCCTGCGGCGGCGGCGGCCCGACCTCCAATTCGCCGGCATCGGCGGCGAGCGGATGGCGGAGGCGGGCGTCCGGAGCCTCTTCCCCATGGGCGAGCTCTCGCTCATGGGGCTGCTCGAGGTGCTGCCCAACCTCCGCCGCCTCGCCCGGCGCATGGCCGAGGCGGAGGCGGATGTGCTGGCGCGGCGCCCGGCCCTCTTCCTCTCCATCGACGCGCCGAGCTTCACCCTCCGCCTCGGCAGCCGGGTGAAGGCGCAGGGCGTGCCGGTGCTGCACTACGTCGCGCCGCAGGTCTGGGCCTGGCGGCCGGGCCGGGTGCGGCGCATCGCCGAGACGGTGGACCGCATCCTGGCCCTTCTCCCCTTCGAGCCCCCCTTCTTCGAGGCGGCGGGCATCCCGGTCAGCTTCGTCGGGCATCCGGTGCTGGAGAGCGGCGCCGACCGGGGCGATCCGGCAGGCTTCCGGGCGGCGCATGGCATCGCCGCCGGGGAGCGGGTGGTGGTGGTGATGCCGGGCAGCCGGCGCTCCGAGGTGCGGCGGTTGCTCGGCATCTTCGGCGAGGCGCTGCGCCTGGCGGGGGAGGCGGTGCCCGGGCTGCGGCCGGTGGTGGCGCTGGCCGGGCCGGTCGAGGAGGCGGTGCGCGAGGGCTGCGCGGGATGGGCGGCGCGGCCGGTGCTGGTCCGCCGGGCCGCGGAGAAATACGACGCCTTCGCCGCGGCCGAGGCAGGGCTGATCAAGTCGGGCACCTCGAGCCTCGAGGCGGCGGTCGCCGGCATGCCGCATGTCGTGGGCTACCGGGTCAATCCGCTGACGGCCGCGATCGCGCGGCGGCTCATCAAGGTGCCGCACGCCTCGCTGGTGAACCTGCTGGTGGAGCGGGAGGTGGTGCCGGAATTCATCCAGGAGCGCTGCACCCCGCCGCTGCTGGCCAGGGGGCTGACGCAGCTGCTGCGGGAGCCGGCGGCGGTGGCGGCGCAGCGGGCGGGTTTCGCCGAGGCGCTCGGGCGGCTCAGGCCGCCGGAAGGGGTGCCGAGCGAGGCGGCGGCCACGGCGGTGCTGGCGATGCTCGGCGCGCGTCGGGACGAGGGCGGAGAGGCGGGCAATGGCGGCGGCGCGGCGGGCCCGGGCGGATGACCTCGCCGGGCTGCTCGCCCTCTACCGCGCCTCGGAGGTGAGCGCCGCGGCGGAGGGCGCGCGGGCGGCGGCGGTCTGGCGGGAGATGCTCGGCTGGCCGGGGCTCGCGCTGCTCGTCTCCGAGGTCGAGGGGCAGGTCGTGGCCAGCTGCATGCTGGTGACCGCCCCCAACCTGCTGCGTGGGGGCCGGGGGCATGGCTTCCTCGAGAATGTCGTCACCCATCCCGCCTGGCGCGGGCGGGGGCATGGCGGGGCGGTGGTGCGGGCGGCCCTGGCCGAGGCCTGGGCGATGGGGTGCCACCAGGTGCTGATGCAGAGCGGCCGGGCGGACCCGGCCGTGCACCACTTCTACGAGGGCTGCGGCTTCCTCCCCGGCCTGCGCACCGGCTATGTGGCGCGCCGGCCGGCCGAGGGCCAGGGCGAACCCGGACCGCTTTAGGCAGCCTGGCGGCCGGCGATGGCGGCTTCGACGCGGAGCGCGGCATCGAGCGCGGCGAGGCCGACCTCGCCGCTCGCCTCCACCGGGGCACCGGCCTCGATGCTGGCGAGGAAGGCCGCCTGCTCGGCCTCCAGGCTGTCATGCTCGGTCCAGGTGGCGCGGGTGATGCCCCAGCCGGGCATGGTCCCGACTCGCTCCGTGCCGCCGGGATGCAGGCGCTCCAGGCTCCGGGCGAGGAAGTCGATGCGGGTCTCGCCCTGTCCGCCAAGGATGCGGAGCCGCCGCTCCATCCCAACGCTGACCCGGCTGGCGGTGACGGTGGCCCGCGCCCCGCCCTCGAAGCGGAGATGGGCGACGGCGAAATCCGGGTGGTCCGACATGATGCGGCGGCCGGTCGCCCGGACCTCGGCCAGGGGCGAGCCGGCGAGGCTCAGCACCAAGTCGAGGTCATGGATCATCAGGTCCAGCACCACCGAGACGTCGAGGCTGCGCGGGCGGAAGGGCGCCACGCGCGTCGCCTCGAAGCTCAGCGCGCCGGCCTCGGCGCCGCTGGCGCGCAGCGTCCGGATGGCGGCCGAGTAGCGCTCGATATGCCCGACCTGCAGCACCAGGCCGGCGGCGCGGGCGGCGGCGAGGATCTCCCGCCCCTGCTCCAGCGTGGCGGCGAGCGGCTTCTCGACGAGGAGGTGCCGGCCGGCGGCGATGGCCTGCATCGCCAGCGCGTGGTGATGCGCGGTCGGCACGGCGATGACGACGGCGTCGCAGGCGGCGAGCAGCGCCGCGGGGCCTAGGGCCGGCGCGCCGGTCTCGGCCGCGACCTCCGCGGCGCGGGCGGGATCGGCGTCGAAGAGGCCGCCGAGCAACCCGCGGCCGGCGAGCTTCAGCGCGTGGAAGCGGCCGAAATGGCCGGCGCCGAGGACGCCGATGCGGAGGGGCATGGTCTGATCACCGAGGCCAGGGAGCGCGGCTTGTAGCAGGTCACCGCGCGCCGATCATCTCGCGGATGCGGCTGGCCAGCGTCTCCATGGCGAAGGGCTTGGTCAGCACATGCATCCCCGGCTCCAGATGGCCATGGCCGATGGCGGCATTCTCGGCATAGCCGGTGATGAAGAGCACCTTGAGGTCGCCGCGCAGCGCCCGGCCGGCATCGGCGAGCTGGCGGCCGTTCATCCCGCCCGGCAGGCCGACATCGGTGACGAGCAGGTCGATGCGGGCGGCGGAGCGGAGGATGCGGAGGCCGGCCGCGCCGTCCTCGGCCTCGATGGCGGTGTAGCCGAGCTCGCCGAGGACGTCGGCGACGAGCATGCGCACGGTCGGCTCGTCATCGACGATGAGGACGGTCTCGCCATGCTCGGCCCGCGGCGGGGCGCCAGCGTCGGCGACCGGCTCGGCCTCCTCCGAGGGGCCGAGATGGCGGGGGAGGTAGAGGGTGACGAGACTCCCCTGCCCCACCTCGGAGTAGATCCGCGCCTGCCCGCCGGATTGCCGCGCGAAGCCGTAGATCATCGACAGGCCGAGGCCGGTGCCCTGGCCGAGCGGCTTGGTCGTGAAGAAGGGGTCGAAGGCCTTGGCGATGACGTCGGGCGGCATGCCGCTGCCGGTATCGCTGACGCTGAGCGCCACATACTGGCCGGGCGGCAGGTCGCGGCTGGCCCCCGCCCGCTCGTCCAGCCAGCGGTTCGCCGTCTCGATGGTGATGCGGCCGCCATCGGGCATGGCGTCGCGGGCATTGATGCAGAGGTTGAGGACGGCGTTCTCGAGCTGGCTCTGGTCCACCATGACGGTCCAGAGCCCGGCGGCGCCGACCACCTCGACCGCGATCGCGGGGCCGACGGTGCGGCGCACCAGCTCCTCCAGCCCGGCGACGAGGCGGTTGGCGTTGGTCGGCTTCGGCTCAAGCGTCTGGCGGCGGGAGAAGGCGAGCAGCCGGTGGGTCAGCGCCGCGGCGCGGTCGGTGGCGCCGCGGGCGGCGGTCAGGTAGCGCGGGACGTCCTGGAGGCGGCCTTGGGCGATGCGGGTCTTCAGCAGCTCAAGGCTGCCGGCGATGCCGGCGAGCAGGTTGTTGAAGTCATGCGCGAGCCCGCCGGTGAGCTGGCCGACCGCCTCCATCTTCTGCGACTGGCGGAGCGCGGCCTCGGCCTCCATCAGCGCGGCGGTGCGGGCGTTGACCTGGGATTCGAGGGATTCGGCCAGCGCCTTCAGGTCCTGCTCCGCCTGACGGCGCGCGACGGCGAGGCGGGTGCGCTGCGCCACCTCGCGGACGAAGGCGAGCTCCTCCGGCTGCCAGGGCCGCGGGGTGGCGTTGGTGAGGTAGAGCAGCGCGACCAGCCCGTCCCGCTCGGTGATGGGGAGGTTGATGATGGCCGTCGCCTGCCGGGCGCGCAGCGCCTCGGCCTTGTCGGCCGTGCGCGGGTCCTCGGCGGCATCGGCGAAGACCACGGTCTCGCCACGCTTCAGCTCCTCGATATAGGAGCCGTAGTCGCGGAAACGCATCACCCCGGCGAAGCTTCCGATGCCGGGCGCGGTCCAGTCGCGCTGGATGGCGATGGTCTCGGCCGCCGGGTCGATCAGCCCGTAGCCGGCGCGGCTGACGCCGAGGCTGCGGCCAAGGATCTCGGCGGCGGCGAAGGCGAGCTCGCCCGGGTTGTCGAGGCTGCGGAAGCGGTCGTCGAGCTCGAGCAGGGCGCGGTCCTGCGCCTCCTCCCGCTTGCGGGCGGTGATGTCGCGGGAGGTGCCGGCCATGCGGAGCGGGCGGCCCCCGGCATCGCGGAGGAAGCGGGCCCGCAGCTCGATCCAGCCGGGGCGGCCGTCCGGGCGGCCAACGCGGCATTCGAGGACGAATTCCTGGCCGGTGCCGAGGCCTTCGGCGATGGCCGCCTCGAGGCGGGGCCGGTCGCCGGCATGGATGGCGGCGCGCAGCGCCTCATAGGTGAAGGGCGCGTCGGGCGCGAGGCCGAAATCGGCCCGGCAGATGAGCGAGGCGGTGAGCGCGCCGCTCTGGACATCGAGCTCCCAGATGCCGAGCCGCCCGGCCTCGGTGGCGAAGCGAAGGCGGGCCTCACTCTCCTCGAGCGAACGGAGGCGCTCGTTCAGCTCCGCCAGCAGGGCGGCGTTGTGGCTCTCGAGGCCGGCCATGCGCTCCCGCTCCGGCGTGACGTCGAGCTGGCTGGCGAAGAAATAGGCGAGGTCGCCGGCGGCGTCGCGGACCGGGGCGACCAGCAGGCGGTTCCAGAAGGCGGAGCCGTCCTTGCGGTGGTTGCGGATGTCGATCTCGATCGGCTCGCGGGCCTCGATCGCGTCATGGATGCGGCGGATCGCGGCCGGGTCGCTCTCCGGGCCCTGGAGGAAGCGGCAGTTGCGGCCGAGGATCTCCTCCCGCCGGTAGCCGGTCAGGCGGATGAAGGCCTGGTTGGCGAAGACGACGGGGTTATCGGGCAGGCGCGGGTTGGTGATGATCATCGGCATGCGCGTGGCGCGTACGGCGGAGACGAAGGGGTCGGTGCTCTTGTCGAGGCCCAGCAGTTCCGCACCGATCCGCGCCTCCTCGGCGGCCAGCTCGGTCGGGGTGCTGCCTGAGGTCTCGGACATGGCTCGGGCGTCGGCCTTTCAGCGGGCGGTGAGGTTGCGCGATCGACGTGGCAGGTGGCGCGGCCGGCGGCGGGCGCAACGCCGGCAGAGGGGCTCTTCGGTGGTCAGGACCTGGTCATGGCGCCTTCCGCATCGGATCGGGGGGCGTATGTTCCGCCCCTGGGTATCGCACCGAACACCCGTGGAAGGTCAGGGTTGCATCGGTGGCCGGGCATCGTCACATTCCGGCCCGGACCACCGGCCGGGATGGCGCCCGGCGCCGGGGTTCCGCCAATTCCGATGAGTAGCACCCGATCATGATGTTCTTCGCCCGCTGGAAGACCCTGTCCATCCTGGCGGTCTGCCTGCTCGGGGTGCTGCTCTGCACCCCCAACCTCTTCCCCAAGGCTTCGCTCCCCTCCTGGGCTCGGCAATTCTCGCTCGGCCTCGACCTGCGCGGCGGCTCCTACCTGCTGCTCGAGGTCGACATGGATGCGGTGGTGAAGGAGCGGCTGGAGAGCCTGGCGGATGCCGCGCGGGGCCGGCTGCGCGCGGCAAATATCGGCTACGTGAACCTCGCCGCGGAGCCGGCGCAGCGGCGCGTCAGCCTCCGGGTGCGCGATCCCGGCCAGGCGCAGGCGGCGATGGCCGTGCTGCGGGAGCAGGCGAACCAGATCCCGACCAGCCTCGGCAACGCGGTGCCGGACATCGACGTGGCCTCGGCGCCGGACGGGACGGTGACGGCGACGCTGAGCGAGGCGGGGCTCAGGGCCAAGGCGACCGGCGCCGTCGAGCAGTCGATCGAGATCGTGCGGCGGCGGATCGACGAGACGGGCGTCTCCGAGGCGCTGATCGCCCGGCAGGGGCAGGCCCGCATCCTGGTGCAGCTGCCCGGCGTCGAGGACCCGAACCGGATCAAGCAGCTGCTCGGGCAGACGGCTCGGATGACCTTCCACCTGCTGGACGAGACCGCCAACCCCGCCTCGCCGACCCCGCCGCCCGGCGTGCAGTTCCTCGACGGCGAGGCCCGCCCCGGGCAGCCGGCGCAGCGCTACGCCGTGCGGCGGCGCGTCGAGGTGGACGGCGCCAACCTCACCGACGCGCGGGCCGGGCAGGACAACCGGACGGGCGAGTGGGTGGTCAACTTCACCTTCGACTCCACCGGCACGCGGCGCTTCGCCGACGTGACGCGGGCGAATGTGGGGCGGCCCTTCGCCATCGTGCTCGACAACAAGGTGATCACGGCCCCCAACATCCGCGAGGCGATCACTGGCGGGCGCGGGCAGATCAGCGGCAATTTCAGCGCGGCGGGCGCCAATGAGCTGGCCGTGCTGCTGCGGGCCGGCGCGCTGCCGGCGCCGCTGACCGTGGTGGAGGAGCGGACGGTCGGGCCGGAGCTCGGGGCGGATGCGATCCGCGCCGGCATCCTCGCGCTGGCGGCCGGGGCGCTCTTCGTCTTCCTCTACATGGGCTTCGCCTACGGGCAGTTCGGCTGGCTGGCCGACCTGGCGCTGCTAGTCAATATCGTCTTCCTGCTCGCGGCGCTCTCGGTCCTCGAGGCCACGCTGACGCTGCCGGGCATCGCCGGCATCGTGCTCACGCTCGGCACGGCGCTGGATGCGAACATCCTGATCAACGAGCGCATCCGCGAGGAGGTCAAGAACGGGCGGCCGCCGCTCTCGGCGCTGGAGGCGGGCTTCACCAAGGCCTCCGGCACCATCATGGACAGCAACCTGACGAACCTCATCGCCATGGCCTGCCTCTACGGCTTCGGCAGCGGGCCGGTGAAGGGCTTCGCGGTCACGGTCGCCATCGGCACCATCGTGCAGATGTGGACGGCGACGACGCTGGTGCGGCTGATGGTCTCGATCTGGTACCGCCGGACGCGGCCGAAGGCGCTGCCGGTGCTGGAGGACGGGGAAGGGCTGTGGGGGCGGCTGGCGCGGCCGCTCTTCCGCCTCGTCCCCGACGGGACGCGGATACGCTTCATGCGCGGCGCACGGGCGGGGCTCGCGGTCTCGGCCATCCTGTCCACGGCCTCCGTCATCGGCGCCTTCTATCCCGGGCTCGAAAAGGGCATCGACTTCAAGGGCGGCATCGTCATGGAGGTGCGGACGCCGGGCCCGGCCGACCTGGCGGCGCTCCGGGCGCGGGTCTCCGGCCTCGACCTCGGCGATGTAGGCCTGCAGCAATTCGGCGATGCAGAGACGGTCCTCCTGCGTCTGCCGGTGCAGGGCGACGAGAACGGCACCCAGGTGGCCGTCAACAAGGTGCGCGACGGCGTGGAGCGGGTGGCGCCGGGCGCGCGTATCCTCCGCGTCGAGGCGGTCGGCAACCGCGTCTCCGACGAGCTCTTTCTCGGCGGGATGATCGCGCTCGGCCTCTCCTTCCTGGCGATGCTGATCTACATCTGGTTCCGCTTCGAATGGCAGTTCGCCATCGCGGCCATCGCGACGCTGATGCTCGACACCACCAAGGTCGTCGGCTTCATGGTTGTCACGGGCATTGAGTTCAACCTGACGACGGTCGCCGCGATCCTGACGATCATCGGCTTCAACGCCAACGACAAGGTCGTGGTGTTCGACCGCATGCGGGAGAACCTGCGGAAGTACAAGCAGATGCCGCTGCGCGAGCTCGTCGATCTCTCGATCAACGAGACGCTGAACCGCACTCTTGGCACCTCGGTGACGCTGCTGCTCTCGGCGGTGCCGCTGGCGCTGTTCGGCGGCGACGCGCTGGCGGGCTTCGCCATGATGATGATCTTCGGGATCGTGGTCGGCACGTCCTCGTCGATCTTCATCGCGGCGCCGATCGTGCTCTACACGGGGAAGGACCGCCTCCGCCGCGGCACCGAGGCGCCGGCCGTGGCGCCGAAGCAGGCCCCTGCCGGCGTCTGACCCAAGGGTTCCAGGGGCCCCTCGGCCCCTGGTTGGAGGAGTGCGGGAGGGGCCAGGCCCCTCCCGATGGCCCTCACAGGAACCACTGCCCCGTCGCCTCGAAATTCGCGGTCACCCGCGCCGCGAGGGCGTTCCAGTCGATCTCCGTCGGCGGCTCGATCGGCGCGGGGCTGCCGGGCACGCCGAATTCGGCATCGAGCAGCTCCGCGATCCTGTCGTAGCTGGCGAGGTCGTCGCTGCCGTAATTGGCGTCGAAGGGGGTGATGGTGATCGCCCCGGCCTGGAAGGCATTCCCCTCTCCCGCCGGATCGGCGGTCGAGACCCGGCCGTCATAGACCAGCCGGGCGGCGCCGCTGCCATCGGCCACTGCCTTCAGCTCGGCATCGGTCGAGGCGTCGAACCGGGTGAAGGCGATGTCCGAGGCCTCGGCACCGAGCGGCAGGTTCACGTTGAGGCCGACGCCATCGGGCAGCAGGCCGCCCTTCCCCGCCGTCGCCTGGAGCTCCGCCACCAGCTCGGCGATGAAGGCCGCGCCGGTCTGGTAGAGCGAATCCGGCACTTGGCCGCCCCCGTCCTCCGCCGCGGAGACGGCGATGGCCGGGACGCTGTAATTGAAGACGCTGGCGACGGCGGCGGCGAGCGTCGCGGAGCCGGTCGCCTGCAGGCCGAGGCTGGGCCCGGCATCGATGCCGGAGATGACCAGGTCGGGCCTCTCGCTGCCGGTGAGCAGCGTGTCGAGGGCGGCATAGACGGTCGTCGTCGGCGTGGCGGCGACGGTGTAGCCCTGCGCCGTCTCGGTCACCGCGAAGTCGGAGAGGGTGAGCGCGGTGCCGGTGCCGGCCTGATCGTTGGCGGGGGCGACGACGGTAACCTCGTGCCCCTCGGCGAGCAGCGTGTCGCGCAGGGCCTGGAGCCCGGGGGCATCGGCGCCGGCCTCGTCGACCAGCATGATGTGGAGGGCCCTCTCCTCCGGCACGGTGCCGTCGCCGAGGCGGCTGTCGAGGCGCTGCGCGAGGTCGAGGCGGATGGCGTCCGGCGCCGACCAGTCGCCGTCGATCGGCGAGACGGTGAGGTTGCCGGCCAGGAACTGGGCGCCCTCGGAGAGCGGGTTGCCGGAGGGGTCGGTGTTCGGCGTGAAGGCCGAGTTGAAGAGGCTGCTGTCGAGCTGCCGGATCGGGTAGCTGGCGCTCGACTCCTGGTCAATGCGGGTAACGGCGAGGCCGGAGAGGTCCGCCTTGCCGGGGATTTCGATGGAGAGACCCTCGCCGCCCGGCAGCAGCGGCGTGCCCTCGGCCTGGCCGGCCTCGAGCCGATCGAGCAGGTTCACCAGGAAGTTCGCGGCATTCTGGTAGGCGGCGTCGTAGCTGCCCCCCTCGGGGCCGGCGGAGAGCGCGATGGCCGGGACGCCCTCATGCAGCGCGGCCACGGCGGCGTTGACCGTGCCGGAGATGTTGTTGCTCTGGCCGCTGTTGTCGCCGCGGTTGCTGCCGGAGATGACGAGGTCGGGCTTCTCGCCGTCGAAGAGATCGAGCACGTCGAGTGCGACCAGGGAGGCGGCGACCGGGCGGCCCTCGACGGCGTAGTTGCTGGGCGTCACCTCACGGTAGGTCACCGGCTGCTCGAGGCTGGCGAGGCCCCCGAGCGAGCTGCCCTGTGCGCTCTGGTTGGCGGCAGGGGCCACGATGTGGACGTCGTCGCCATGCGCGACGAGAGCGCGGTAGAGCGTCTGCAGGCCGGGCGAGGTGTAGCCGTCGTCATTGGTCAGGATGATGTTCAGGGCCAAGGCTGCGTCCTCCGGATCGTATACGCGCCCTCCTTAGGTCCCGCCCTGTTACAGGCCTGCGATCGCGGCCCCTCACCTTTGCGCAAGGTGGTGGTCGGCCGGATGTTCAGGTGCCGGGTGACCAGCCGGCGGCACGGCCAGCCCATCGAAAAACTGATGAATGTCGCGTTTATTTGCTAGTAATCTCAAATTCGTTCATGGAAGGAACTTCAACCGTTCTCTATCGTGATATCGTCTCATTTTGGAAAGTCCTCCGGGCGATGATAAGCGCCGCCGGGCCAGCGGATCTTTCGCTGGCCGCCTATCCTCCGGTTGTACCCTTGCTCGGATTGCACGGGGATGCGGCGGCGCTTGCGGCCGGCCTCAGGAACGGCGAGATCTCCGTGCATTACCAGCCGGTGGTGCGCCTGGCCGACCGGCGGCCGGTGATGGTCGAGGCGCTGGCGCGCTGGCACAGGCTGCCGACGCCGGTTCCGCCCGACCGGTTCGTCCCCCTCGCCGAAAGCAGCGGGCTGGTGCGCGCCCTTTCCATGCTGGTAGCGACCAGGGCGGCGGCGGAGCTGGCGCCGCTCTGGCAAAGGCTGCGGCTGACGGTCTCGGTCAACCTGCCTCTCGGGCAGCTGCTGCTGCCGGATCTGCCCGCCTGGCTGCACCTGGCGCTGCGGGCCAGCGGGCTGCATCCGCGCCAGGTGGCGCTGGAGCTGACCGAGACGACGGAGGTGCGGGACCGCTCCGACCTGCGCCGGGCGCTGCTGCGGCTGCGCCGTGCCGGGCACCGGGTGCTGCTCGACGACATCATCCTGCATGACGACCGGAGCTGGCTGTTCGGCCTGCCCTTCGGTGCGTTCAAGCTGGACCGCTCGCTGGTGGAGCGCCTGCCGGCCGATGCCCATGCCCGGCGCGAGGTGCGGCGCATGGTGCGGCTGGCTGAGGCGTCGGGGAAGCAGGTGGTGGCCGAAGGAGTCTCGGACCAGCGCCTCTGGCAGATGGTCCGCAGCCTCGGCGTGCACCACGCCCAGGGCTACATGGTCGGCCGGCCGCTACCGGCGGCGGCGCTGGCGCGCTGGCATGGGCGGTGGTGCGGCGGGGCCTGCGGGTAGGGCGGCCCCCGCTCACGGTCCAGGCGGGCTTCGCCCCTCACTCGTAGACGCGGCGGTAGAGGTCGATGATCTCCGCCTCGGTCGGCACCCGCGGGTTGTTGGCGGGGCTGCCGGAGGCAAGGGCCTGCTTCGCCATCAGCGGCAGCAGCCCCTCCCAGCGGTTGCCGCCGATGCCGTGCGCCTTCGGCGTCGGCACGCCGAGTTCCTGGTTCAGGGCCCGCAGCTCCTCCAGCAGCTTGGAGGCGGCCGCATCGTCGCTGTCCTCGCGCGTGGCGACGCCCATGGCCCGCGCCGCCTCGGCATAGCGCGGCAGGGCGTCGTTCAGGCCGAACTCGGTCACGGCCGGCAGCAGCATGGCGTTGGAGAGGCCATGCGGGACGTGGAAATGGGCGCCGATCGGGCGGCTCATGCCATGGACGAGCGCGACCGAGGAGTTGGAGAAGGCAAGGCCGGCCTGCATGGCCCCGAGCATCATCGCCTCCCGCGCCGCGGCATTCTTCGGCTGGTGATAGGCGGGGCGGAGGTGCCGGCCGATGAGCTGCATGGCCGAGAGCGCCAGGCTGTCGGCATGCGGGTTGGCCCGCTTCGAGACATAGGCCTCCAGCGCATGGGTCAGGCTGTCGATGCCGGTATCGGCGGTGGTGCGGGGCGGGACGCTGAAGGTCAGCTCGTAATCGACGATGGCGGCAAGCGGCAGGGCGCCGAGGCCGGCGATCAGCATCTTCTCGTCCGTCTCGGTGTCGGTGATGACGGTGAAGCGCGTCGCCTCGGAGCCGGTGCCGGCGGTGGTCGGGATGCAGACGACGGGGACGAGGCCGCGATCGGCCTGGGCGGGGACCTTGAAGTCGCGCATCTTCGCGCCGGCGGGGGCGGCGGCCAGGATGGCCATGGCCTTCGCGGTATCCATCGGGCTGCCGCCGCCGAAGCCGATCAGGCAATCGAAATCGCCGCCGCGCAGCAGGGCGGCGCCGGCCTCGATGACGGTGTCGGTCGGGTCGGGGACGGTATCGCTGAAGACCTCGGGCCGGAGGCCCGCGGCGCGGAGCGCGGCCAGCAGCGCCCGCTCGACGGTGCCGGAGGAGACCATCCAGGGATCGGTCACGACCAGCGGGCGGGAAAGGCCGAAGAGGCCGAGCACCTCGGCGGCCTGCGCGACGCTGCCGCCGCCGATGCGCATCAGCCGAGGCGAGACGATGGTGGCGGTCATGGCTGGACTCCTCCCCCGGGAATTCGGGGGAGGATAGGCGGGGGGCGGAGGCAGGGCTAGGGGCCGGGAGGCCCTTGGAACCCTTGGGATTCAGTAGCCGACGCCGCTGCCGCCGAGGCCGAAGGTGGTGATGTTCACCCCGCTGGTCTCGGCCTGGCGGGTGCCGGTCCAGCCGCTTTCGGCATCGAGCTGGGCAATCTGCTGGGCGAGCAGCGCCGTTGCGTTGGAGGCTTGCGGCAGGGGGCCGAGCTCGCCGAGGCGGGCGACGGAGCGTGCGCCGCCGGGGCGGAAGAGCGGCGCCGGCAGGGCGCGGGCGGCGGCGGCCTGGTCGCTGGCGCGCAGCGCACGGGCGGCGGCGAGCAGGCCGTCGATCACCGGGCGGGGCGGCGCCGCCTCCTGCACGCCGAGCGCGTCGCGCAGCTCCGTCCGGGCGAGTTCCATTTGCCGCCGCACGGCCTCGGGCACCGGGGTGAAGCGCGGGTCGCGCTCCAGCGCCTGGGTCGCGTATTCGAGCTGGGCGGCCGCCATCGCCCCCGCCGCCGGCTGGCCGGAGAGGCCGCGGCCGCGGTCGGCGAAGGCCTCGGCCGCCGCCTGGATCGCCGTCCGCGCCGGGTCCGCGGCGTTGGCGGCGAGATCCATGGGCGGCGCGGGCGGGCGCTGCTGCACCTCCGCGCAGCCGCCGGCGGCGACGAGCAGCAACAGGCCCGCCCGGCGCATCAAAGCCGGCGGCTCGACTGGGAGTCGCGCTGGCGGAGCGCATCCGTCGCGGTGACGGCCGCCGAGTTCGTCAGCGGCAGGCTGGGCAGGGCGGCAAGCCGGGTCAGCGTCGCCTGGCCGCCTTGCGGAAAGACGGGGCCGGAGAGCGCCACCGCCGGGTCGCCCTGCTGCGAGCTGAGCGCCCGGGCCGCGGCGTAGAGGCCGTCGATCACCGGCTGCGCCTCGGCATCGGGGGCGACGCCGAGGGCGGCGCGCCACTCCGCCCGGGCGGCGGCCATCTGGCCGATGATGCTGGGCGAGACGCTGGTGAGGCGCGGGTTGGTCGGCATCTCGACCGCCAGCCACTCCATCTGCGCGACGGCGCGGGCAGCCTGGGCCGGGCGGCCGGCGAGCAGGGCCGGGCTCGAGAAGGCGACCGAGGTGTTGGCGACGGCGGTGCGCAGCGGATCGCCCGCGCCGATGACGGCATCGGAGGGCAGGCTGGCGGTCTCGGGCGGCGGCGGCAGGGTGCAGGCCCCGAAGGCCAGCAGGGCGGCGAGCGGCAGGGCGGTCCGGATCATCATGGGCATTCCCCCAGTTGCATGGTCAAAGCTTGGCTCCGTCCCCGCCGGAGGAGAGCTGGTTGTCCTGCTCCACCCGGTAAAGCTCGCGCTCGGCGAGCGCCGTGGCGGTGCGGGTGCGGGGCAGGTCGGGCAGGTGGGCGAGGCGCCGCAGGGTCGCCCCGCCATGCGGGAAGACGGGGGCCGCGAGCGCGGCGCAGGCGGCCTGGGCATCGCCCCGGTGCAGGGCGCGGGAGGCAGCGAAGAGCGCGTCGACCACCGCCTGGGGCGGCGCGTCGGCGGCGATGCCGAGCGCCTCGCGCAGCTCGCTGCGCGCCTGCTGCAGGCCGAGCGTGACCGTCGGGTTGAAGTCGACCCAGCGCGGGCCGGACGGCAACTCCGTGGCGAGGTACTCGACCTCGGCCGCGGCGCGGGCGGCGTCGGGGCCTTCCGGGCGGCTGGCGAAGGCATAGGCGCTGCCGATGACCGCGGCGCGCGTTGGGTCGCCGGCGCCGATGACGGCGTCCCGCGGGAGGGTGGCATAGGGCTGGGTGGTGCCGCATCCTGCCAGGACGAGCAGGATGGCGGCGAGGCTCGGTCGCATGCGTGTCATCTCCGGGCCGGACTATGATCCGGCCAGCCTGACACGCCAATTGGTGCCGGGATGACCTTCCCGCAACCCAAGCTTGGGCTCAGTAGCAGCCGGCGAGCCGGGCGCGGGTGCGCAGCAGGGCCAGTACGGTGCGGCAGGTCGGCGCCGGGCGGTCGACCAGCTCGGCGAGCTCGACGATGACGCCGAGCAGCGCGTCGATCTCCATCGGCCGGCCGCGCTCCAGGTCCTGCAGCATGGAGGTCTTGTGCGCGCCGACCTCGGCGCCGCCGGCGATGCGCTTGTCGACGTCGATGGCGAAGCGGGTGCCGAGCGCCTCGGCGATGGCCTGCGCCTCCAGCATCATCGCGCGGCAGACGGCACGCAGCTCGCCCTCGCCGGTGATGACGTCGAGCGTCGCGCCGGTCAGCGCCGAGAGCGGGTTGAAGGCGAGGTTGCCCCAGAGCTTCACCCAGATCTCGTCGCGGATCTTGGGCCGCACCGGCGCCTTGAATCCGGCCGCGACGAGCGCGGCGGCGAGGGCATTGGCGCGCTCGGAGCGGCTGCCATCCGGTTCGCCGAGGCTGAAGCGATCGCCATAAGTGTGGTTGACGACGCCCGGCTCCGGCACGTCGGCCGCCGGGTAGATGATGCAGCCGAGGACGCGCGAGGGGTGCAGCGCCTCCCAGAGCTGGCCCCCGGGATCGACGCTGGCGACGCGGCGGTCCTCATAGGGGCCGGCGAGCTTGTAGAAGTACCACCAGGGGATGCCGTTGACGGCGGAGACGATGGTGGTGTCGGGGCCGAGCAGCAGCTGCATTTGCCGCGCGACACCGGGCAGCGAATGGGCCTTCAGCGTGATGAGGACGTAGTCCTGCGGCCCGGCCTCCTCGGCGGAGGCGACGCAGCGCGGGCGGGTGACGGTCTCCGCCCCATCCGAGATCAGCCTGAGCCCCTTCGCCTGCATGGCGGCAAGGTGCGGGCCGCGGGCGATGACGGTGACCTCCGCCTCGCCGCGGGCGGCGAGCCGTGCCGCCATCAGCCCGCCGATGGCGCCGGCGCCGTAGATGCAGATCTTCATGCGGTGCTCCCGGGCGGCGATGTCAGGCGGTGATGCCGAGCTTCTCGGCGAGGCCGATGCGCATCAGCTTGCCGGTCGCGCCCTTCGGGATCTCGGGCAGGAAGACGACCTTGCGCGGCACCTTAAAGTCGGCGAGGTGCTTCGCCGCGAAGTCGCGCAGCTCGCGCTCGCTGCATTCCATCCCCTCGCGCAGGACGACGGCGGCGCCGACCTCCTCGCCGAGCATGGGATGCGGGATGGAGAAGGTGAGCGCCTGGGCGACGGCCGGATGCTCGGAGAGGATGCCGTCCACCTCGAGCGGGCTGACCTGCTCGCCGCCGCGCTTGATCAGCTCCTTCAGCCGGCCGGTCAGCATCAGGTAGCCGTCCTCGTCGAACATGCCCTGGTCGCCGGTGCGGAACCAGCCATTGGTGAAGGCCTTGGCATTGGCCTCCGGATTGGCCTCGTAGCCCTTGGTGACGTTGGGGCCGCGGATAACAACCTCGCCGATCTCGCCCTGCGACAGGATGGTGCCGTCATCCGCCATGATGGCGACCTCCGGCCCCGCCGGCAGCCCGACCAGCCCGGGCTTCTGAGCCCGCGGCGGCAGCGGATTGCTGCACATCTGATGGCTGGCCTCGGTCATGCCATAGGCCTCGATGACCGGGGCATCGAAGACGGCGGCCAGCTCCTTCATCGCCTGGGCCGGCAGGGAGGAGGACGAGGAGCGGAGGAAGCGCAGCGGCGCCCGGGCGATGATCTCCCTGTTGCGCTCCGCGCGCTGGAGGATCGCCTGGTGCATGGTCGGCACCGCGGTGTACCAGGTCGGCCGCTCGGCATCGAGCCAACCGAAGAATTTCAGCGCGTTGAAGCCGGGCGTGCAGACCACCGAGGCGCCGGCCGAGAGCGAGGAGAGCGTCGCCGCGATCAGCCCGTGGATGTGGAAGAGCGGCATGACGTTGAGGCAGGCATCCGCCGGCGTCAGCTCCAGCGTGCGGGCGATGCTGCCGGCCGAGGCGGTGACGTTGGCATGGGTCAGCGGCACGATCTTCGGCCGCGCGGTGGTGCCGGAGGTGTGCAGGACGAGGGCGACGTCATCGGCCCCGGCCGGGCCGGGCCGGGCGGCCGCGGCCTCGGCGCCGCCGGCCAGGGTGAACTCGCCGGCGGCCTCGCCGGGGACGAGCTCCAGCACCGGGACCGAGAGGCGGGCGGCCACGGCCCGGGCGGGCGTCTCCATCCCCTGCAGCACGACCAGGGCCTTGGCCTTGAGGTCGGTCAGGTAGAACTCGAACTCCTCGTCTTTGTAGGCGGGGTTCAGCGGCGCGGTGGTGGCGGCGCCGGCGATGGCGACGAAGGCGGCGGCCATCTCCGGACCGTTGGGGAGGACGATCGCCACGCGGTCGTCACGGCCGATGCCCATGCCGTTCAGGCTCTCGACGGTCCGGCCGGCCAGGGCGCGGAGGCCGGCATAGGTCAGCGGCGCACGCTCCGGGGCGCGGATGGCGGGCCGATCGGCGGCCCCGGCCGCGAGGAGTTCGGCAAGGGTGCTGATGGCGGGCATGGGGCGGTTCCTCCGGCGTCTGCGGCCTTTCTCTGCATCAGGCCGGAGCGTCGGGCAAGTGGGGCGGCGGCGGCACTTTACACGCTTTTCGTTGATTTACCTCAATTTCCGCCGCAACCCGGGGCTACCGACGCGGTTTCACGACCGCAACGCTATGCCGGGGAAACGAGAATGCCACCGACTGGATGCACCCGCCGTTCGCTGCTGCTGGGGGCCGGCGCCGCCGCCCTCGCCTCCCACCTCTCCTCCCCCGCCCTCGCCCAGCGCGGCTGGGAGCCGACGCGGCCGGTGCAGTTCATCGTCCCGGCCGGGACGGGCGGCGGGGCGGACCAGATGGCGCGGGTCATCCAGGGCATCGTCTCCAAGCACAAGCTGATGCGCCAGCCGATGGTGGTGGTGAACAAGGCGGGCGGCGCGGGCGCCGAGGGCTTCCTCGAAGCCAAGGGCGCGCGCGGCAACCCGCACATGATCGTCATCACCCTCTCCAACCTCTTCACCACGCCGATGGCGACGGGGGTGCCCTTCAACTGGCAGGATCTGACGCCGGTCGCCATGCTGGCGCTCGACGAGTTCGTGCTCTGGGTCAATGCCGACTCGCCGTGGAAGACGGCCGCGGAGTTCATCGCGGCCGCCAAGCAGGAGCGGCTGAAACTCGGCGGCACCGGCTCGAAGCAGGAGGACCAGATCATCGGTGTCGCCATCAGCAAGGCGAGCGGCGCGCCGCTTACCTACGTGCCCTATCGCGGCGGCGGCGAGGTGGCGGTGCAGCTGGTGGGCAAGCATATCGACGCCACCGTCAACAACCCGATCGAGGCGGTGACGCATTGGCGCGCCGGGGCGCTGCGCCCGCTCTGCGTCTTCGACAGCCGGCGCCTCGCCGGCACGGAGAAGATGACGGAGACCATGTCCTGGTCCGACATCCCGACCGCGAAGGAGGCGGGGCTCGACGTCGAGTACACCATGCTGCGCGGCATCTTCATGCCGGGCGGCGTGCAGCCGGCGCAGGTCGCCTTCTATGAGGGGCTGCTCGAGAAGGTGCGCGAGACGGCGGACTGGCAAGAGCTGATGGAGCAGGGCGCCTTCAACACCACGACCATGACGGGCGACGCCTTCCGTGCCTGGCTTACCAAGGAAGAGGCCCGGCACCATGCCCTGATGAAGGATGCGGGGTTCCTCGCGTGAGCGCAGAACGCGGGTTGCGCATGAGTGCGGTGGAGGTCGGCACGGCGCTGGCCTTCGCGCTGGCCGGCGCGGCGGCGATCGGCGACAGCCTGCGCATCGGTACCGGGTGGGGCGTTGACGGGCCGCGATCCGGCACCTTCCCCTTCTGGATCGGCGTGATCCTCGTCGCGGCGAGCGCGGGCACCCTGGTGCAGGCCGTGCGCAGCCGGGCCGAGAGCGGCCTCTTCGCCAGCTGGGGGCAGCTCCGGCTGGTGGCCTCCGTGCTGGTGCCGACCGTGCTCTTCGTCGCAGCCATTCCGTTCACCGGCCTCTATGTCGCCTCGGCCGTCCTGGTTGCCTGGTTCATGCACCGGCTGGGCGGCTTCGGCTGGGCCCGCTCGGTGGCGGCCGGGCTCGGCGTCGCCGTCACCTGCTTCCTTGTCTTCGAGATCTGGTTCCTCGTGCAGCTTCCGAAGGGGCCGCTCGAGACCTGGCTGGGGTACTGATCCATGGAGCAATTCGGCCTGCTGATGCAGGGCTTCGCCGTGGTGCTGGAGCCGTACAACCTGCTGCTGATGCTGGTCGGCATCGCGCTCGGCGTGCTGATCGGCGTGCTGCCCGGGCTGGGCGGGGCGAACGGCATCGCCATCCTGCTGCCGCTGACCTTCGCCATGCCGCCGGTCTCGGCGATCATCATGCTCTCCTGCATCTACTGGGGCGCCCTGTTCGGCGGGGCCATCACCTCCATCCTGTTCAACATCCCCGGCGAGCCATGGTCGGTCGCCACGACCTTCGACGGCTACCCGATGGCGCAGCAGGGCAAGGCCGCCGAGGCGCTGACTGCCGCCTTCACCAGCAGCTTCGTCGGCGCCTTCGTCGCCATCGTGATGATCACCTTCATCGCGCCGGTGATCGCGGGCTTCGCGCTGCGCTTCGGGCCGCCCGAATTCTTCGCGGTGATGTTCCTCTCCTTCGCCAGCTTCATCGGCATGAGCAAGGGGCCGGCGCTCAAGACCGTCTCGGCCATGATGCTCGGCTTCCTGCTGGCGGCGGTCGGCATGGACACCGTGACCGGCCAGCTGCGGATGACCTTCGGCAGCACGGAAATGATCCGCGGCTTCGACTTCCTCGTCGCCGTCATCGGCCTGTTCGGGATCAGCGAGATCCTCTGCTCGATCGAGGACGGGCTGCGCTTCAAGGGGGAGCGGGCCAGGATCGACGCCAAGGTCGTGCTGAAGGTCTGGGCCGGGCTGCCGAAGCATTGGTGGCTGGCGCTGCGCTCCTCGCTGATCGGCTGCTGGATGGGCATCACCCCGGCCGGCGCCACGCCCGCGAGCTTCATGTCCTATGGCGTGGCGCGGCGGATGGCGAAGGACGGCGCCAGCTTCGGCAAGGGCCGGATCGAGGGCGTCATCGCCCCCGAGACGGCGGCCCATGCGGCGGGCACCTCGGCCCTGCTGCCGATGCTCACCCTCGGCGTGCCGGGGTCGCCAACGGCGGCGGTGCTGCTGGGCGGCCTGATCATGTGGGGGCTGCAGCCGGGGCCGATGCTCTTCGTCGAGCAGAAGGACTTCGTCTGGGGGCTCATCGCCTCGATGTATCTCGGCAATGTCGTCGGGCTGCTGGTGGTGCTGGTGGCGGTGCCCTGGTTCGCGGCGATCCTCCGTGTGCCCTTCTCGATCATCGCGGCGATCATCCTCGTCGTCTGCGCGATCGGGGCCTTCACGGTGAGCAATGCCGAGTTCGACATCACGCTGATGCTGATCTTCGGCGTCATCGGCTATGTGCTGAAGAAGCTCGACTACCCGCTGGCGCCGCTGGTCCTCGCCCTGGTGCTCGGCGACCGGACGGAGGAGGCCTTCCGCCAGTCGCTGCTGATCAGCCAGGGGAGCCTCGGCGTGTTCTTCTCCAACTGGCTGGTGAGCAGCATCATGGCGATGGGCTTCGCCCTGCTGCTCTGGCCGGTGGTGAGCTGGGTGCTGGGCCGGCTCAGCGCCTTCCGCTCCAAGCCCGGCGGGGTCGTCGCCCGCGAAGCGTAGGGCACGGGCCGGACGCCCGGCGTCCGGCCCGGCCTTCCCTGGCTACCTGAGTGACTCGCGGTGCCGCCCTGACAGCTCGACATAGTGCGGCGCGGTCCTGTCGAAGCCGGCCCGCTGCTCGAGGGTGAGCAGGCGCACCGGCTTCGCCGGATTGCCCATCCAGAGCTCGAGCGAGGCGATGCGCTTGCCGGGCGGCAGGACGGAGCCCGCGGCGAGAACCCCGCCCTCCTCGATCACCGCATCGTCTAGCACGGTCGCACCCATGCCGACGAAGGCGCGGTTCATCAACGTGCAGGCATGGATGATGGCGGCATGGCCCACCGTCACGTCATCGCCGATGCTGGTCGCCTGCTTCCCCGCATTGACGTGGATGATGGTGCCGTCCTGGATGTTGGAGCCGGCACCGATGCGGATGAAGTTGGTGTCGCCGCGCAGGACGCAGTGGTACCAGATGTTCGATCGCGGCCCGATGGTGACGTCGCCGATGACGGCGGCTGTCGGCGCGACCCAGGCCGCCGGGTCGACCTGCGGCAGCTTGCCCTCGAAGGGGTAGAGCGGTCCCATCCTCGCCTCCTTATTCGGCCGCGGCCGGCAGGCGCGTCTCGACCGGCACGCCGAGCATCAGCCCAATATTCTGCACCGCGGCACCCGAGGCGCCCTTGCCGAGATTGTCGTAGCGCGCCGAGAGCACGACCTGGCCCAGCGCCTCGTTGCCATGCACGCGGAGCTCCAGCAGGTTGGTGTTGTTGAGCGCCTGCGGCTCCAGCTTCGGCGTCGCCGGCACAACGTGGACGTACTCGCTGCCGGCATAGCGGGCCATAAGCAGCGCCTCGATATCGGCGGGCTTCGGCCGGCCCGGCAGGGTGTCCAGGTGGAGCGGGATGCTGTCGATCATGCCCTGCCGGTAGTCGCCGACCGAGGGGATGAAGATGGGGCGGCGGGTGAGGCCGCTGAAATGCTGCAACTCGGCCACATGCTTGTGGGTGAGGCCGAGGCCGTAGAGCTCGAAATCCGGCGCGCGCCGCGCCTCGTACTCGGCGATCATGCTGTTACCGCCGCCGGAATAGCCGGAGATGGCGTTGACGCTGACCGGGTAGTCGGCCGGCATCAGCCCGGCCTCGACCAGCGGGCGGAGCAGCAGGATGGCCCCCGTCGGGTAGCAACCGGGATTGGCGACGCGCGGGGCGGCGGCGATCAGCGCCGGCTGCCCGGCCGTCAGCTCCGGCAGGCCATAGGTCCAGTCCGGGTTCACCCGGTGCGCCGTGCTGGCGTCGAGCACGCGCGGGGCGGCACCGCCGAGCGAGGCGGCAAGCGCGGCGCTCTCCCTCGCGGCCTCATCAGGCAGGCAGAGGACGACGAGGTCCACCTCCGCCATCAGGACGCGGCGGGCCTCGGGGTCCTTTCGGCGGGCGGGGTCGATGGAGCGGACGGCGAGGCCAGGCAGGATCGCCAGCCGCTCGCGGATCTGCAGGCCGGTGGTGCCGGCCTCGCCATCGATGAACACCGTCGGGGTCTTCGCCATCGTCCTGGCTCCCTCAGCCTCGGAACAGTGCCGCCCAATGCGGCCCAAAAAGCAAGAGGGGCGGACCCAGCGCGGGCCCGCCCCTCTCGTATGACAGCCATGTGGCTGGCGCCGACCGGCGCCCGCCCGGTCAGCGCTTGCTGAACTGGAAGGAACGTCGTGCCTTGGCCTTGCCGTACTTCTTCCGCTCGACCACACGCGGGTCGCGGGTCAGGAAGCCGGCCTTCTTCAGGATCGGCCGCAGCTCCGGCTCGAAATTGGTCAGGGCGCGGCTGATACCGTGGCGGACCGCGCCGGCCTGGCCGGAGAGCCCGCCGCCGACCACGGTCGCGATCACGTCGAACTGCTGGTAGCGGTCGGCGACCAGGAAAGGCTGGGAGAGCAGCATCCGCAGCACCGGCCGGGCGAAATAGGTCAGCACGGGCTTGCCGTTGACGGTCATCTCGCCCTTGCCAGGCTTCACCCAGACGCGGGCCACGGCGTTCTTGCGGCGGCCGGTGGCATAGGCGCGGCCGAAGGCGTCGCGCTTCGGCTCGCGGGGGACCGGGGCCTCGCCGGTGATGGCACCGGACTGCACCAGGCTCTTCAGATCGGCGAGCGTGCCGGTCGTCTGCTCGCTCATGCTCAGAGCACCTTGTTCTTGCGGTTCATAGCGCCGACATCGAGTGCCGTCGGCTGCTGGCCGGCATGCGGATGCTCCGGACCGGCATAGACATGGAGGTTTTCCATCTGGCGACGGCCGAGGGGCCCGCGGGTGATCATCCGCTCCACGGCCTTCTCGATCACGCGCTCGGGGTACTTGCCTTCGAGCCGCTCGCGCACCGTGCGCTCCTTGATGCCGCCCGGGAAGCCGGTGTGCCAGTAGAAGATCTTCTGCTCGGCCTTCTGGCCCGTCACCCGGACCTTCTCGGCGTTGACCACGATGACATGGTCGCCGCAATCGACATGCGGGGTGAACTGCGGCTTGTGCTTCCCGCGGAGGCGATTGGCGATGATGGTGGCGAGGCGGCCGAGGACGAGGTCCTGCGCGTCGACCACCACCCAGGCCTTCTTGACCTCGGCCGGCTTCAGCGAGCGCGTCTGGGTCTGGAGTTGCATGGGAATGGGCTTTGTCCGGTCTGAAAGAGGCACGGTTTATGCGGCCCGAGGCGCCGGAGGTCAAGGGGAAAGCTGGGGTTTTCGGACGCGGTAGCCGAATACCGCATGAAGCGGGGTGCCTTGCCAGCGCCCTGGGCGGAGGGCACGCTCGGCGCAACGACAAGGGAGGGGCGGCCATGGCCAGGATCGGGCGGCGGGGGTTGCTTGCAACGGGCGGGCTATTGGCGGCGCCGGCCCTCGCCCAGCCATCCTGGCCGGCAGGGCAGACCGTCGCCGTCGTCATCCCCTACGCGCCCGGCGGGGCCTCGGACGTGGTCGGGCGGCTGGTGACGCAGACCCTGCAGGAGCGGCTGGGCGGCACCTTTGTCATGGACCACAAGCCGGGGGCCTCCACCAGCCTCGCGGCCCGGCTCGTGGCACGCGCGAAGCCGGACGGGCTGACCTTGCTGCTCGGCACCATCGCCACCTTCACCCTGACGCCGCTGGCGCTGCGCAGCCCGGGCTACGACCCGCTCGCCGATTTCGTCCATGTCACCCAGGTCTGCGAGACGCTCTCCGTGCTCGTCGCGCATCCGCGTTGGGGGAGCCTCGAGGCGATGCTGGCGGCGGCGAAGGCGCGGCCGGATGCGCTCTCCTATGCCAGCTGGGGCGTCGGCACGACGGCGCACCTGCCGATGCTCGACCTCCTCGGGCGGGTCGGCGCCTCCATGCTGCATGTCCCCTACAACGGCGCGCCGCCGGCGCTGACGGACACCATCGCCGGGCGGACAGACTGCATGTTCGCCCTCTATGCCGCCTGCAAGGGGCACTTGGAGGAGGGGCGGGTGAAGGGCCTGGCGCAGCCGACGCTGCAACGGCCGGCCGCGATCCCGGACATCCCGACCTTCGCCGAGCTCGGCATCCCGGACTTCGTCTATACCGGCTGGTACGGCGTGCAGGCGCCGGCGGCGACGCCGCGCGCCATCACCGAGCGGATCGAGCAGGCGCTGACCGAAGGGCTCGGCGACCCGCGTGCCCAGGCCTTCATGGCGACGCAGGGCATGGCGCCGGCAGCCATGGGCGGGGCGGCCGCCGTTGCGCGCATCGAGCACGAATTGCCATTGCACCGCAGGCTGATGCAGCGTGCGGGCCTCAGCCCGGAGTAGCCTCGTGACCCCCCCTGCGACCAAAGCGCCCCATGGCCTCGCCCGCAACGCCGCCAACTACGGCGACCGGGAGTTCGCCTTCTACCTGCGCCGCAGCTTCGCCGCCTCGATGGGCTATTCGCGCAGCATGCTGGAGAAGCCGGTCGTCGGCATCGCCGACACCGCCTCGGACTACAACAACTGCCACCGCAACGTCCCCGAGATGATCGAGGCGGTGAAGCGCGGCGTGCTGGCGGCGGGCTCCCTCCCCCTCGCCTTCCCGACCGTCAGCCTCTGCGAGCCTTCGCTGACGCCGACCTCCATGCACTACCGCAACCTGATGGCGCTCGACACCGAGGCGATGCTCTCCGCCCAGCCGATGGATGCCGCGGTGCTGATCGGCGGCTGCGACAAGACCGTCCCCGCCCAGCTCATGGCCGCCGCCAGCGCCGACATCCCCAGCGTGATGCTCGTCACCGGCCCGATGCTGGCGCAGCGCTTCGAGGGCGAGCGCCTCGCCGCCTGCACCGACTGCCGCCGCTACTGGGCCCGCTACCGCGCCGGCGACGTCTCGGCCGAGCGGATCGGCGAGATCGAAGGGAAGCTCGCCACCAGCGCGGGCACCTGCGGCGTCATGGGCACGGCCTCGACCATGGCCTGCATCGCAGCCGCGCTCGGCTTCATGCCGCTGATGGCCGCCTCGGCGCCCGCCGTCCATGCCGACCGGCTACGCATGGCGGAGGAGGCGGGGGAGCTCGCCGTCCGCCTCATCACCCATCCGGTGAAGCCCTCGCAGCTTATCACGGAAAAGAGCGTCGAGAATGCGCTCCGCGTGCTGCTCTCGCTCGGCGGCTCGACCAATGCGCTGATCCACCTGACGGCCATCGCCGGGCGCGCCGGCGTAAAGGTCGACCTCAAGCGGCTCGACGCGCTCTGCGAGGAGACGCCGGTGCTGGTCGACCTGAAGCCGACCGGCGAGGGCTACATGGAGGACTTCCACGCCGCCGGCGGCATGGTCGCGCTGCTGCGGGAGCTCAAGGACCTGCTGCACCTCGACTGCATCGACCTCACCGGCAGGACGCTCGGCGAGCAGATCGATGCCGGCACGCCCTTCGTCGACCGCACCTATATCCGCGCCCGCAGCCAGCCGGTGAGCCCGGTCGGCGGCCTGGTCTCGCTCTTCGGCAGCCTGGCGCCGGACGGGGCGATCCTGAAGCGGAGCGCCGCCACCCCTGCCCTCTTCGAGGCGGAGGCGCGGTGCATCGTCTTCGACGGCCTCGCCGACCTCGCCGAGCGGATCGACGACGAGGCGCTCGACGTGACGCCGCAGGACATCCTCATCCTGAAGAATGCCGGGCCGCTGACCCCGGCCGGGATGCCGGAGGCCGGCTACCTGCCCATCCCGAAGAAGCTGGCGCGGGCTGGCGTCAAGGACATGGTGCGGATGAGCGACTGCCGGATGTCGGGGACCGCCTTCGGCACCATCGTGCTCCACATCACCCCCGAGGCGGCGGCGGGCGGGCCGCTGGCGCTGGTCGAGACAGGGGACCGGGTGCGCCTCTCGGTCGCCGAGCGGCGCCTCGACCTGCTGGTCGGCGAGGAGGAGCTGGCACGCCGCCGTGCCGCCTGGGCGCCGCCCGCGCGGGCGAAGCGCGGCTGGAACAAGCTCGTCCAGGAGCAGGTGCTGCAGGCGACGGAGGGCGTGGACCTCGCCTTCCTCCGGCCCGAAGGAGTGTGACAGCCCCTTGCCAAGCCCCCCGCCCGCTCCGATAGCAAGCGGCATCCACTCCCTCCCACGAGGCACACCCCCATGCCGATCCTGAACCGCATAGCCGATTTTCATGCCGAGATGACGGCCTGGCGGCGCGACTTCCATGCCCATCCGGAAACCGCCTTCGAGGAGGTCCGCACCAGCGGCATCGTCGCCGAGAAGCTGCGCGAATTCGGCTGCGACGAGGTCGTCACCGGGATCGCCAAGACCGGCGTCGTCGGCGTGATCCATGGCAAGAAGGGGAACCAGGGCGGGCCGGGGCGCGCCGTCGGCCTCCGCGCCGACATGGACGCGCTGCCGATCCTGGAGCAGACCGGCCTGCCGCATGCCTCCACCATCCCGGGAAAGATGCATGCCTGCGGCCATGACGGCCACACCACCATGCTGCTGGGCGCCGCCAAGTACCTCGCCGAGACCCGCAACTTCCCGGGCAGTGTCTACGTCATCTTCCAGCCGGCCGAGGAGGCCGGCGGCGGCGGCAACGTCATGGTGCGGGAGGGCCTGTTCGACCGCTTCCCGATGGAGCGCGTCTTCGGCATGCACAACTGGCCGGGCGCGCCGGAGGGCAGCTTCTGGTGGCGCGAGGGGCCGATCATGGCGGCGACCGCGCAGATCGAGGTCACCGTCACCGGCAAGGGCGCACATGGCGCCATGCCGCACCAGGGCAACGACCCGATCGTCGTCGCGGCCCAGATCGTCACCGCCCTGCAGTCCATCGTTGCCCGCAATGTGGAGCCGGTGGAGTCGGGCGTCATCACCATCGGCCATATCCAGGGCGGCGACACCTGGAACGTCATCCCCGAGCAGGTGACGCTGCGCGGCACCGCCCGCTGGTTCAAGCCGGAGGTGGGCGACCTGCTGGAGCGGCGCTTCCTCGACATATCGACCGGCATCGCCACCGCCTTCGGGGCGACGGCGAAGGCGGTCTTCGACCGCGGCTATCCGGCCACGATCAACGAGCCGGAGAGCACGGTGCTGACCGTCGAGGCGGCCCGCGCCATCGCCGGCGAGGCGAAGGTGCAGGAGATGCCGAAGCCCACCATGGGCGGCGAGGACTTCGCCTTCATGCTCAACGCCAAGGCCGGCAGCTACATCATGCTCGGCGCCGGGCGGGGGCCTGCGGATCCGCAGGTCCACCACCCGAAATACGACTTCAACGATGCCGTGCTGCCGGTCGGCGCCAGCTACTGGGCGCGGCTGGCGGAGGCGGTGCTCGCCAAGGGCTAGGCCTTCGCCGAGGGCCGCGCGGCCATCATCGCGTGATGCGCGGTGATGGCCTTGAGCGCCGGGTTGATTGGCTGCCCGACGCCCGCGCCGAAGTCGAGGAAGGCGAAGAGCAGGATGTCGGCGAGGGTCAGCCTGTCGCCGCAGATGAAGGTCCGTCCCGCCATCAGCCCGTCGAGCCAGGCCAGCCGCTCCTGCGCCGTCGCCTTCAGGTCGTCGGCGGCATGCGGGATGCAGCGGATGCGGTTCTCGAAGATCTTCAGCCCCTCGGCGAAGCGGAAGCCATTGGCCATCGGCTCGACGATGTTGAGGTCGATCCGCCGCGTCCACATCCGGGTCTCGGCCCGCTCCCGCGGATTGGCGCCGATGAGCGAGGGGCCCGGGGTCACCTCGTCCAGGTATTCGCAGATGGTGGTGATTTCGGCGATGACGCTGCCGTCATCGAGCTCGAGGCAGGGCATCTGGCCGGCGGGGTTCTTCGCCATGTAGGGCGGCTGGCGGTTCTCGCCGCCGCGGAGGTCGATGGTGGTCTTCGGCAGGTCGATGCCGCGCTCGGCCATGAACATCCGGACGACGCGGGGGTTGGGGCCGATGGAGTCGTAGAGGCGCATGTGACTTTTCCTCCCAGGGGCCGGGTTCCTGGCATCGGCGATGGAGGCCGACGATCACCTTCGGTTCACGATGTTGCCTCGTGGCCGGGCGCAATCGCGGCGGAGCGCGCCTCCGATGCGGAACCCGCGGCCCGATGCTAGCCCCGCCGCGACCGGGTGGGGAGTACGCCCGAGATGCCGCTCGTCGGCTGGCGGGTCTCGCCCAGCGTCGGGCCTGTTGCGCCGCTCCCGCTCCGCCTCGTCACCGCCGCCCGAGGGGCGAGGTAGCGGCCGGTCGCCCGCCCGCTGATCGACCTGGTGCTGTTGTGGAGCTTGCGCAGGTGCAGGGCCATCGCCTCGGCCGTCCTCGCCCGGCGGCGGCGCCGCCGCTTCGCGTCCACCTGGAGGCAGGCTAGGCTGCCCTCTCCCAAGGGAGGACCAGGGCGATGATCCACGAGCTCCGCATCTATCACTGCGTGCCGGGCCGGCTGCCGGCGCTGCTCAAGCGCTTCGAGACAGTCACGCTGAAGCTCTGGGAGAAGCACGGCATCCGCCAGGCCGGCTTCTGGACGGTGCTGGTCGGCTCCTCCAACCAGGATCTCTACTACCTGATCGAGTGGGAAAGCCTCGCCGAGCGCGAGCAGAAGTGGAACGCCTTCGCCACCGACCCGGACTGGCTGACGGCGCGGGCGAAGACCGAGGAGGACGGGCAGATCGTCGCCGCGGTCGAGAATTTGCTGCTGGCGCCGACCGCCTTCTCGGCGGTGAAGTAGCGTGGCCGGCCCGCCGACCTTCGCCACGCCGCCGGGCTTCCTCGGCATCGAGCGGCGGGATGGGGACGCGGCCTATGTGGTGGCGGGGGTGCCGATGGATATCGGCACCACCAACCGCTCGGGCACGCGGGACGGGCCGGCGGCGATCCGGCGGGCAAGCCGGATGCTGGTCGATGGCGTGCATCCCACGCATTGGGTCGACCCGCGCGCGCTCGACATCGCCGATATCGGGGAGTTCGGGCTCGCGCTCGGCGACATCCCCGCGAGCCTGGCCCTGATCGAGCGGCAGGCGGCGAGGTGCCGGCACTTGGTGGCGCTGGGCGGCGAGCACGGCATCACCCTGCCCCTGCTGCGGGCGCTGGTGCGGCGGCTCGGCGGGCCGCTTGGGCTGCTGCATTGCGACGCCCATGTCGACACCTGGGCGGATAATTTCGGCCAGGCCTATGCCCATGGCTCGCCCTTCTACCACGCGATCTGCGAGGGGCTGGTCGATCCGCGGCGGATGATCCAGCTCGGCATCCGCTCGCCGGTGGACCGGGCAACCTGGGATTGGACGGTCGGCCAGGGCGTCACCATCGTCACCGGGCAGGAGGCGCAGGAGCTGGGGCCGGCGGCGCTGGCGGAGCGGGTGCGGGCGGTGCTCGGCGGCGGGCCGGCTTATCTCTCCTTCGACATCGACTGCCTCGACCCGGCCTTCGCGCCCGGCACGGGGACGCCGGAGATTGGCGGCCTCGCCTCCTGGCAGGCGCAGGGGCTGCTCCGGCGGCTGCGCGGCATCGACTTCCGCGGGATGGATGTGGTGGAGGTGGCGCCGGCCCATGACCAGGCCGAGGTGACGGCCCTGGCCGCGGCGACGCTCGCCTGGGAATATCTGGCCCTGCAGGCCCTCGACCGGCAAGATTCCTGAAAGCTTTCGCCGATTCGCGCGGCCATGCCGGTGGAACGGGCGAGCCCCTGAAAAAAGGCATAGCAATTCGGCGGCGGAGCCACTATTTCTCCGGCCGCGGTTGCTCCAGGGCGGCCGCTGGCGCTATCGCACGTGCCGCGAGCCCCTGCCGCCCGAAGGCCGGGGCACAGCAACGACGGGACGCGTCCTTTTCGTCCATGCCGGTTCCAGGGGGTGTTTCCCGGGGACCGGGGCCGTGAGGGATCTGCCTATGTTGCTCGAACGGTTCGCCGCGATGCGAAGTTCGCTGCGCATCGCCTGAAGCCGGGGTCCGCCCCGCCTCTTCCCGCCCTTGCCCAAGGATTGCGCCACATGTCCCAGCTCCGCACCCGTGCGGCGGTCGCCCCGCTGCGCCGCCGCTTCGACGACGCCCTGACCGCCCTGCCCTCCGTCGACGCCCTCGTCGCCGTCGAGCAGCCGGAGGAGCCGATGCACTGCCTGCGCCCGGCCGCCATCGCCGAGGCCTCGGCGGCCTTCGTCGCCGGCTTCCCGGGCGAGGTGCTCTACGCCGTGAAGTGCAACCCGGAGCCCGCCGTGCTGCGCGCGGTCTGGGAGGGCGGCGTGCGGCATTTCGACTGCGCCTCGGCCAATGAGGTGGCGCTGGTGCGGGCCATGTTCCCCGAGGCGGGCATCCACTTCATGCATCCGATCAAGGCGCGCGGGGCGATCCGCGCCGCCTGGGGCGAGCATGGGGTGCGCGACCTCGTCCTCGACGGCGCGGCGGAGCTGGAGAAGATCCTGGCCGAGACCAAGGCAGGCGCGGCGGAGGGGCTCGGCCTCTTCATCCGCCTCGCCATGCCGAAGGGCGCGGCCATGCTCGACCTCTCCGGCAAATTCGGTGCCGAGGCTGAGGAGGCGGCGGCGCTGCTTCGGGCGGCGCGGCCGCATGCCGCGCGGCTGGGCCTCTGCTTCCATGTCGGGTCGCAGATGATGGACCCGCTCGCCTGGCGGCAGGCCATGGCGCTGGCCGGCGAGGTCATCCGCGCGGCCGGCGTGCCGGTCGAGGTGATCGATGTCGGCGGCGGCTTCCCGGTCGCCTATCCGGGCATCGAGCCGCCCCCGCTCGGCGCCTTCTTCGCCGAGATCGAGGCGAGCTTCGAGGCGCTGGCGCTGCCGGGCGTCGCCCTCTGGGCGGAGCCCGGGCGGGCG
The DNA here is from genome assembly GCF_059504005.1 of Belnapia sp. NCBI lineage: Bacteria > Pseudomonadati > Pseudomonadota > Alphaproteobacteria > Acetobacterales > Roseomonadaceae > Belnapia > Belnapia sp. Next base: position 219,714 of record NZ_JCACHU010000157.1, read on the forward strand.
CTGGTCGCCGGCGGCGGCTCGGTCGTCGTGCAGGTGCAGGGGCGGCGCGGCCGCGACCTCTACCTGAACGACGGCGTCTACGGCGCGCTCTCCGATGCCGGCGTGCCGGGCTTCACCTTCCCGGTGCGGCTGATCCGGCCGGAAGGCCCGGCGCCCGCCGCGCAGGAGGCGGATTTCGTCTTCTTCGGCCCGACCTGCGACAGCGCGGACCGGATGAAGGGCCCTTTCCCCCTTCCCGAGGACGTACGGGAGGGCGATTGGATCGAGATCGGCCAGCTCGGCGCCTACGGGGCCTGCCTGCGTACCGCCTTCAACGGCTTCGACCGGGCGCGCCTGGTCGAGGTGCGGGACCGGCCGATGCTCGGGGCTGACGCGGAAGCTTCACTGGCCGCCTGAGGCCGGCCGCGCGTTCCGTCCGCTGCGACCCGGCCCCCTTCCTGCGGAGGGGGCCGGCCCTTTCCTTGCGTGCCTAGAAGGAGCCCCTCGATGATCCATGCCCGCTTCTCCGGCCGCCTCGTCATGCTCGGCTTCGGCAGCATCGGCCAGGGCGTCCTGCCGCTCATCCTCCGCCATATCGAGATCCCGCGCGAGGCCATCACCATCGTCACCGCCGAGGAGCGCGGGCGCGAGGTCGCGGCCGAGTACGGCATCCGCTTCGTGCTCGAGGCGGCGACGCGGGAGAACTACCGCGACCTGCTGTCGCCGCTGCTGCGGTCGGGCGACTTCCTGCTGAACCTCTCGGTCGACGTCTCCTCGGTCGCGCTGATGACGCTGTGCCAGGAGCTCGACGTGCTCTACCTCGACACGGTCGTGGAGCCCTGGGCGGGCGGCTACACCGACCCCTCGCTGACGCCCTCGCAGCGCTCCAACTACGCCATGCGGGAGGAGGCGATCGCGCTGCGCGGCCTGGCGCAGGGCGGGCCGACCTCGGTGACGGCGCATGGGGCGAATCCCGGCCTCGTCAGCCATTTCGTCAAGCAGGCGCTGCTCGACATCGCCCGCGACACCGGCGCCCCCATCGCCGCCCCGCCGCCGGCTGCGGACCGCGCCGCCTGGGCGCGCATCGCGCATGACCTCGGCATCAAGGTAATCCATATCGCTGAGCGGGACACGCAGGTCGCCGACCGCCCGAAGAGGCCGGGCGAGTTCGTCAACACGTGGTCGGTCGACGGCTTCGTCGGCGAGGGCTGCCAGCCGGCCGAACTCGGCTGGGGCAGCCACGAGAAGGCGCTGCCGCCGGACGGGCACCGGCACGGCTTCGGCTGCGACGCGGCGATCTACCTGATGCGCCCGGGCGCCTCGACCCGCGTGCGGACCTGGACGCCGCTGGAGGGGCCGTTCCACGGCTTCCTCATCACCCACAACGAAAGCATTTCGCTTGCCGACTACTACACGCTGCGCGACGCGGCGGGGCAGGTGATCCATCGCCCGACCGCGCACTACGCCTACCACCCCTGCGACGATGCGGTGCTCTCGGTGCATGAGCTGGCCGGCAAGAACTGGGAGATGCAGCCGGAGAAGCGGCTGATGACGGACGAGATCGTCCGCGGCATGGACGAGCTCGGCGTGCTGCTGATGGGCCATGCGAAGGGCGCCTACTGGTACGGCTCCCGCCTCACCATCGAGGAGGCGCGCCGGCTCGTGCCGCACAACAACGCCACCTCGCTGCAGGTGACGGTCGCGGTGCTCGCCGGCGTGATCTGGGCGATGGAGAACCCGCGCCGCGGCGTGGTCGAGGCGGATGAGATCGACCACCAGCGGGTGCTGGAGATCTGCCGGCCCTATCTCGGCGAGGTCGTCGGCGCCTATTCCGGCTGGACGCCGCTGCAGGACCGCGCGCGCCTCTTCCCGGAGGCGCTGGACCGCGACGACCCCTGGCAGTTCAGCAATTTCCGCGTCGGCTGATCAGGCGGCGAGTGCCCTGAGCCGGGCCGCCAGCGCATCCTGCTGCGCGGCCACCTCGGCCGCGTAGCGCAGCGCGAGCCGGCGGGAAGCGAGGCGGAGGTCGCGGCGGCAGGCCTCGCTCGCGCGGTACTCCCGCATCAGCGCGACCAGCGCCGCGACATCGGCGCAGCGATGTCCGGGATGCTCGGCGCGGAGGCCCGCAAAGGCATCCGCCGTGCCGAGCATGGGGTTGCCGAAGGCGAGCGCCTCCACGGTCTTCACCTTGAGGCCCGTCCCGCCCGCCATCGGGTTCAGCACGCAGTCGACGGCAGCGTAGAAGCCGGCAGCGTCCGCCAGGCCCGGCATCAGCCGCGGGCGGGAGGCGAGCCGCAGGTCCTGGCGGCGGAGGATGCGCCCGGCGAGCAGCCAGGGCAGTTCCGGCGCGCCCTCCAGCGCGGCGTCGAGGGCGCGGATGGCCGCCAGGTTCCAGGGGTTGCCGCTGCCGAGATAGCCGAAGGGCACCACCGGCTCCGGCGCCGGGGCGGCGAGGAAGCGGAGCGGCGGCATGTGGCCGAGCACCGCGACCTCCGCCCCGCAGCGGCGGCGAAGCTCCGCGGCCTCCTCCTCCTGGATGGCCAGCACCAGCCCGGCCCGGTCGAGGCCGCGCCGCTCCTCGGCGACGGTGGTGAAGAACCAGGAGGGATCGAGCCCCTGGGCCCGCGCCACCGCATCGCGCCCGCCGAAGAGATCATGCGTGTCGAGGATGCGGAAGGCATCGCCCGCCCCCTCCAGCGCGGCCGAGAGCCAGGCATAGTTCACCAGCACCGCGTCGTAGCCGCGGGCGCGGCGCAGGGCGGCCAGCTGCTCCGCCAGCCCGGGCGGGCACCAGTCGTCGATGCCCCAGGCGCCGGGGAGGCTCGGCTCGCCGATGACGGCGGCGGGCAGCTCGTGGAAGCCGTGCCAGAAGCCAGCCATGGCGGCGCGCTGGCCCGGCGTGCTGCCCTCGGTGGCGAGGTGGAGGAATTCGCAGCGGACGCCGCGCGCCATCAGCGCCGCGCCCAGCCCCTGGATGCGGGCCGCATTGCCCTGGTCCGCCGGGTGCGAGGCGATGGGGGAGAGGACCAGCAGCCGCGGCGCCGTCATGGCCGCGCCTCCAGCGCCGTGAGGCGGAGGCCGGGCGGCGCCCCCTCCCGCCAGGCGAGGCCGAGCACGGGCGCGTGCCCCGCGGGCGGATCGATGCTGGCGACGAGGCCGCCGGGGACGGGCCGGGCCGGGATGCGCAGGCCGTCGAGGAAAAGGGCGGCCCCGCCCGGCTCCGCCCCGGTGAAGGCGAGGCGCAGGCGCCAGCGCAGCGGCGGCAGGGCGCCGGGGAGCAGCCGCAGCTGCCGCACGCCCTCCAGCGGCAGCCCCTCCGGCCCGCCCGGCGTCGCCAGGTCATGCGGCAGGGCAGCGGCCGGGAGCAGCAGGTCCGGCACATGGCCGGGGCGCGGGACGAGCAGCAGCAAGCTCGCCTGGCGGGGCGTGAGGCTGCGGCCGCCCTGTTGCCAGCCCGGCCCGGCCAGGGCCGCGGCGGCGGCCCGCAGCCGGTCGAAGGCCTCGGCGAGGCGCGCCTCGGGCAGCAGCAGGTCGTGCCGTTCCGGCGCGTCCTCCCGGCCGGCGACCAGCATGACGCGGCCCATCCCCTCCGGCAGCGGCGCCTCGCCGGTGCCGCCGGCGACCAGGGTCAGGCTCGCGCCCGGCACCGAGGCGGCGCAGGGGGTGGAGGCGACGCGGTCGCGGGCGGCCTCCCAGGCCGGATCGGGCTCGGCATCCGCAATTGGGTCGAGGCCGAGCAGCGGCCGGCCCTGCTGGCGGAAGCGGGCGAGCAGGGCGCGCTCGGCCGGGTCGAGCGCGGCCGCATCGGCGATGCCGGCGCGGCTGCCGGGCAGCCAAGGCATCAGCGCCCCGAGCGGCAGGCCGAGATCGCGCACCGCCAGGCCCGGCAGGGCCCGGGCCAGCAGCGCGGCCAGCAGCGGCGCGGCGCTCATGGCGGGAGCTGGAGGTCGAGCAGCAATCCCCTCCCCTCGAGCCGCGCGGCGCGGAGCGCGGCGCCGGGCGGCAGCAGGGCATCGGCGATGCCGCCCGGGGCGAGGCTGAGCTCGGCCAGGCGGCCGGGATCCTCGATGTCGAGGCGGAGGCGGCAGCGGCCGGTCCGGCCGGCCAGGGCAGCGGCGATCAGGGCGCGGTCGGCCGCGAGGCGGAGCGGCGGCGAGGCGTCGGACGGGGGCGCCGGCCGCGCCTCCGCCGCCTCGATCGCGGCGCGGTAGCGGGCGGCGACGGCCGGGAGCGCCATCTCCGCCTCGGCATGGGCGCGGCCGGCGGCGCCGATGGCGCGGGCCCGCTCCGGCGCGGCGGCGAGGCCGGCGAGGGCCTCGGCCAGGGCCCGGGCGCCGCCGGCCAGCGGCAGCTGGACCGCCGCCTCGCCCGGCAGTTCGGCGAAGGCGCCGGTGCGGGAGACGATGCAGCAGGTGCCGGCGGCGAAGGCCCGGGCGAGGGAGCCGGAGCTCTCGCCGGTCGAGGGGAAGCGAAGGTTCACCAGCATGTCGGCGGCGGCGATATGCGCGTCGAATGCCTCCGCCGCGAGGTGCCCGGTAATCCGGGCCCGGGCGCCGAGCCGCCCGGCGAGGCTCGGCGGCACGTCGCCGGCATGGATCCAGCGGAGGGCGGGCAGCCCCTCCAGAGCCGCCAGCACCCAGTCGAGGCGCTTGGCGAGCGAGGCGAAGCCGGCGGTGACGACCAGGATCTCGGCGGCGCCGATGCCGAGCCGGGCGCGGGCCTCGGCGCGCTCCGGCGGCCGTCTGGGCGGCAGGAGATGCGGGATGACCTTGACATGCGCCGTCGCCGCCGCGCCATGGGTGAGGCGCAGCCGGTTCCGCGCGAAGCGGGAATGGACGATGACGGCGCGCGACCGCCTCAGCACCTCCCCGGCCAGGTCGAAGAGCAGGTGGTTGGCGCGGGTGGAGACGCCCTGCTCGCCGAGGTGCCGGGCATAGGCGGCGGCGAGGCCGGGCGCGGCATGGCGCATCCCGGCGAGGATGGTCGGGCGGTCCTCGCCCGTCGATTCGTAGAGGTGCAGCAGCCCCGGGTCGTGCAGGGTGGTGACGCCGGGCCGCGCCCGCAGCGCCCGCAACACGAAGCCATGGCCGGGATTGTTGCCGATTTGGTAGAGCCGCCGCCCCGCCCGCGGCAGGCGATGGGCCAAAGCGAGGTCGACCACGGGGATGCCGGGCGGCGCCTCGGCCAACCAGTCCTCGCCGGCGACGGCGCAGTCGTAATGCGCGGCCAGCCCGGGCAGCAGCGCGGCGGCATAGTCGGCGATGCCATTCCGCGCCGGCGGCATCGGGCTCACCATCAGGAGGGGCGGGCGATCCATCACCGGCCATTTGCACGCGAAGCGCTTGCGTCGCCAAGACTCGCGCGGAGGCCGGCGGCGAGTGCCCGAACCGCGGCGGCAAGGGCGGGCGAGCCGGTACGGGCGAGAAGGACGATCTCGGAGCGCGGCAGGGCCGGCAGGCCGAGCGCCGGGCCGCGATCGGGCGCCCCGCCAGCGGCGATGCGGCCCATGGGCGCGATGCCGAGCCCCGCCTCCACCCCGGCCAGCAGCGCCGCACAGCTGCCGCCGACGAAGCTCTCGCGCCAGGGCAGGCCGGCCCGCTCGAGGGCGCGGATAGCCGCACCGCGCACGCCGCAGGCCGGCCCAAGGGTCGCCAGCGGCACCGGCTCGCCGGGCGCGAGGCGCAGCTCCCCAGCGCCGCGCCAACCGAGGGGATCGTGGCCGAGCACCTCGCCCTCGGTGCCGCCCGCCTCCCGCCGAACCAGCGCGGCATCGCATTCGCCGGCATCGAAGCGGGTGCGGACCTCCTGGGAAAGACCGGTACGGAGGGAAAGGACGGCGCCGGGCGGCAGGCAGGCGCGAAGCCGGCGGCACAGCCCCTCCAGCCCGAGGCCCGTCGCATGGTCGCTGGCCCAGAGGGTGAAGCGGAGGGACGGCGCCCCCTCCAGATGCAGGGCGGCGTCATGCGCCGCGAGCAGCGCATGGGCGCGCTGGAGGAAGGCGGCGCCGGCCGTGGTCGGGCGGACGAAGCGCGGCGTGCGCTCCAGCAGCCGGTAGCCAAGCCGCGCCTCCAACGCCTTCAGCCTCTGGCTCACCACCGGCTGCACGGTGCCGGCCGCCTCGGCGGCCCGGGTCAGGCTGCCGAACTCGGTGGCGAGGACAAAGAGGCGGACGGATTCGAGGTCGAGCATGATAAGCATATACTATGGTTAGAAGCGTGAACCATAGCATTCCGAAATCAAGAGTGACGCGGCAGGCTGGGTTTGGGACATCGCACCGAAGGAGATCGACCCATGCCCATGATCAGCATCCGCTACGTCACCCCCGCACCCCGTCCCAGCCTTCAGGCCGAGATCGCAGCGTTGACCGCGCGCCTCGCCGCCGAGCATCTCGGCAAGGATCCCGGCGTCACGGCGGTGCTGGCAGAGCCGGCGCGGGCGGAGGACTGGTTCATTGCCGGGCAGCGGCCGGCCGAGGCGGGGTTGGCCGCCTTCTGGCTCGACATCAAGGTGACAGCGGGGACCAACACCAAGGCGGAGACGACCCGCTTCGTCGCCGCTGCCTTTGCCGGAATGGCGGCGCTGCTCGGGCGGCTGCACGAGGAAAGCTACGTCCTCGTCCATGCCGCGGATGGCGATGCCTATGGCTATGGCGGGCGAACCCAGAATGGCCGTTGGGCTGCCGCCAACCCGGGGTGAAGCGCTGGACGCGCCGCGCGGCGGAATGGTAGCGACGGCGCCAATGGACGCCACGACACCCCCCCTGCTGGTGGTCGGCGCCGGCCGGGACGGGCTCAGGCTGCGGGCGCTGCGGCCGCTGTACCTGCCAGGGCCGCTCCGAGCCTGGTGCCGCGGCATCGAGCTGGGGCAGCTTGTCAGCGCCGGCCCGGTCGCGGCCGAGGCGGTGCTGACCTTGCCGGTCGAGCGCCTGCCCTGCGTGCCGCTGCCGGCGATGCTGCGCATCGCCGTGGCGGCGGAGGGGCCGGAGCTGGCCGAGCCCTGGCCCCTGGCCTCGCCGGCGGAGGCCGTGGGCCTGCTCGGCCCCGCCCGCCCGCGGATCGAGGATCTGCGCCTCGATCATGGCATCCTGCGGGGCACCGGGATCGAGCGGGCCAACGGGCTGCTGCAGCCGGCGCTGCATGCCGTCATCAACGGCAGCACCGCGCGAGCGGTGCAGGTGGAGGCGCCGGTGCCGCTGGCCGAGGGCGGCTGCGCCTTCCGCTTCGCCCTCGCGCTGGAGCCGTCCGACCTCAACGGCAGCGGCCTCGAGGTGACGCTGCACGCCATGGGCGGCCCCGCCGTGCTGGCGCGCTTCGCCCTCGGGCCGAGCCTGCCGGGCACGGAGCGGCTGCCGGCGCTCGAGGCGAGGCTGCAACGGCTGGAGCAGGCGCTCGAGGGGGCGCAACAGGCCGGCCAGGTGGCGCTCGAGCGGCAGCTCCGGGTGCAGCAGGAACGGATCGATGCCTTCATCGAGGCGGCGGCGACCCTGCTGCTCGACCGGCTGGCCGGCGACGAGGCGCCGGCCGAGGCGCTCCGCAGCCTGGTCGCGGCCGCGTCCCCGCAGCCGGCGGAGGAGGCGCCAGCTTTCGCCGAGGGGCCAGAGGCGGTGTTGGCGCCGCAGGACCCGGCCTTCGACCTCGGCTGGCACGGGGCGGAGGAGGATGCCGAAGGCCCCTTCCGCTGGATGACCTTGCAGGGCCTGCTGCGCAACCCGGCCCCGCTGCGCCCGGTGGAGGCGGTGGTGCTGGAGGTCGGGCACCTCTACGGCGCGCCGGCCCCGGTGCTGGAGGCGAGCTTCGACGGCACGCCCTGCCTCGTGGCCGCGGAGCAGCGGGGGCCGCACCACTTCTCGCTCCGCATCGCCCCGCCGGGCGGGCCGGTGCCGTGCCGGCTGCTGCGGCTGCGGTCGCGCGCCGGCGGCTCGCCGCTGGAGGATGGCGTCGGCGGCGATGGGCGGGTGCTCTCGGTCGCGGTCACCCGGGCCGCCTTCCGCTATGCGGAGGCGGCCGCGCCGCGTTGACCGGCCGGCGCTTTCGCCCGATTCTGGCGCCTTCAGGGCAAGGGGAGCGGGCCATGCCGCCGGACGGCGAGACGCGGGAGAGGCTGGCGGAGCTGACGCCAACCGTCGCGGCGCGACGGACCGAGCCGGACCTGCCCCGGACTCTCCGGCGCATCCTCTCCCTCGACGATTTCGAGCGGGCGGCGCGGCGGCACCTGCCGCGGATGCTCTACGGCTTCGTCTCCGGCGCGGCGGAGACCGATGCCTCGCTGCGCGACAACCGGGTGGCCTTCGGCGAGCTCGGCTTCGTCACCCGGGTGCTGGCCGATGTGACGGAGCGGCAGACCGGGCGGCGGCTGCTCGGCCGGCACTACGCGGCGCCCTTCGGCATCGCGCCGATGGGGGCCTCGGCGCTGTCCGCCTATCGCGGCGACCTGGTCTTCGCCCGCACGGCGGCGGCGGCCAACATCCCGATGATCCTGAGCGCCTCCTCGCTCATCCCGCTCGAGGCGGTGCGGGCGGAGGGGCCGACCGCCTGGTACCAGGCCTACCTGCCGGGCGAGGCCGCGCGGATCGAGCCGCTCGTCGACCGCGTGCTGGCGGCCGGCTACGACACCTTCGTCCTCACCGCCGACGTGCCGGTCTCGGCCAACCGCGAGAACAATGTCCGCAACGGCTACTCGCTGCCGCTGCGGCCGACGCCGCGCCTCGCCTGGCAGGGCATCAGCCATCCGCGTTGGCTCCTCGGCACTTTCCTGCGCACGCTGATGCAGCACGGCATGCCGCATTTCGAGAACATGGATGCGACGCGCGGCCCGCCGGTGCTCTCCTCCAACCTCATCCGGGCGATCGGGCGGCGGGACGGCCTCGCCTGGGAGCACCTGTCCCTGATCCGGGCGCGCTGGCCGGGGCAGCTGCTGGTGAAGGGCATCCTCTCGGCCGAGGATGCACGGATCGCCCGCGACTGCGGCGCCGACGGCGTCATCGTCTCCAACCATGGCGGGCGACAGCTCGACGGCGCCGTCGCGCCGCTGCGGGTGCTGCCGGAGATCGCGCAGGTGGCGCAGGGGATGGCCGTCATGCTCGATGGCGGCATCCGGCGCGGGACGGATGTGCTGAAGGCGCTCGCCCTCGGCGCCGACTTCGTCTTCCTCGGCCGGCCCTTCCTCTACGCGGCGGCGGTCGCCGGGGAGCCGGGGCTGCGCCATGCGATCTCCCTGCTCTGGGAGGAGATCCACCGCGACATGGCGATGCTCGGCATCACCGACCTGGCGCAGCTCTCGCCCGATGTCCTGCGGAGGCTCGGCTAGGCCTTGCCGCTCGCCGGGCTGGGGGCGGCGCTGGCGGCCACGACCGGCGCGCAGTCGCTGGCGACGTTCGCCGTCTTCACCCTGCCGGTGCTGGCGACCATGGCGGCGCGCGACCTCGGGGCGGAGCCGCATTGGCTCGGCTGGCAGGTGGCCTGCACCTATGCCGCGGCCAGCGCCGCCTCGATGTTCTCGGGCGGGCTGCTGCGGCGGCTCGGGCCGGCGCGCTGCACGCAGCTCGCCCTCGCGGCGGGGGCGGCGGCCTGCCTGCTGATCGTCGGCGCGGGGCTCGCGGGGGCGGTGCTCGGCTCCTTCCTCATCGGCGCGGGCTATGGGCTGACCAACCCCTCCGCCTCGCAGGTCCTGGCGCGGCTGACGCCGCCGGCGCGGCGCAACCGGGTCTTCGCGGTGAAGCAGACCGGCGTGCCGATCGGCGGGGCGCTGGCCGGGGCCATCCTGCCGGGCCTCGCCGGGGCGGTCGGCTGGCGGGGGGCGGTGCTGGCCGTGGGCGCGGCGATGGCGGCGGCGGCGCTCGGCTGCGGCGCCTTCCGCCGCCACTGGGATGGCGAGCGGGAGCCGGGCGCCCCGATCGGGGCCGGCGCGCTCGGCGGGATCACGGCGCTCAGGACCCGGCCGGGGCTCGGCGCGCTGGCGGTGATCTCGGCATGCTTCTCGGGTTTCCAGCTCGCCCTCGGCTCCAGCATCGTCACCATGCTGGTCGAGGAGGCGGGGTGGGCGCCGGTCGCGGCCGGCTTCGTCGCCTCGGCGAGCCAGGCGGTCGGCATCGGGGCGCGCATCGGCTGGGGGATGGTGGCGGATTGGTGGCGCTCGGGGCTGAAGGCGCTGGCGGCGATCGGGGCCTGCACCTGCCTCGGCGGGGCGCTGCTGCCGGCGGCGCTGGCCGGGCCCGGGGCCGGCATCGTCGCGCTGCTCTGCCTGCTCGGCACCTGCGCGGCGGGGTGGAACGGGCTGCTGTTGGCCGAGGCCGCGCGTCTGGCCGCACCCGGCAGGGCGGGAGATGCGGCGGGCGGCGTGCTCGCGGTCGCCTTCGCCGGGGTCGTCGTCGGGCCGTCGCTGCTCGGGGCGGCGGTCGAGGTGACGCGATCCTACTCGCTCGCCTTCAGCGCGCTTGCCGTCCTGCCCGGCCTCGGCGCCCTCATCGCCTGGCGAGGCGCGCGGCGGCAGGGCTGACCCCGCAGGCGGAGGCTGGTGGGCCTCCAGGGCGGGGCCGGCTCCGCCCTGAAGCGGTTCGGCCGGCCCGCGCCGGCCTCAGGCGATGGCGTGGTACAGGTCGAGGATCGGCGCCGCCAGGTCATGCCCGATCGTGGCCGAGTCCGGGCCGCCGATATGGGAGGAGTTGGGACCCACCTCCGGCCCACCGGTCATGGTGATGTTCGGGCCATAGGCCACCCAGGACATCTTCGCGTTGAACTTGGGATCGGCGGAGAACTCCTCCATGCCCTGGCGGATAACCGGGAAGCCGCTGCCATAGGGGTAGCGGATCGGCACGAAGAGGTAGGGCGTGCTCGCGGCGCCCTGATGGTCGAAGATGTCGCGGATGTTGTTCGCATCCACCTGCACCTCCTGCTTCCACTGCTCCGTGGTCAGCCCGCCGATGCCCTGGTCCGTCTCGTTGTGCATCCAGACGGTGATGGTCTCGTTGTCCTTGATCTCCGCCGGCAGCGAGTTGAGATAGGCGTACATCTTCTGCTGCTGGCCGCCGGTATCCCAGGTGGTGAAGGCGGTGCCGGAGAACTCCGTCTTGTTCTCACCGTCGAGGATGTTGATCCTGACGCCCGGCAGCGCCTTCTGCAGCTCGGCCTTCAGGATGTCGTCGCCGCCCTGCTGGTCGAGCAGGAAGGCGTTGGACTGCCCGCGGATAATGACGTTCAGGTCCGTCAGCCCGTCATGGTTCAGCGCGGTGCCGACCGGCGGCGGCGGGTTGGGCGCAGGCGTCGCGGTCAGCGGCGTCGTGTCGGTGACCTTGAAGACATGCGGGGCGTAGGCGGACCACATGTCGAGCTTGGCATTGGGAACGGCGACGCCGTTATAGGTCGCGCCGTCCAGGAACAGGTTGCGGTCGCCGCCCGCATCCTTCTGGTCGCTGAGGAATTTGATGGAGACCGAATGGTCGCCGCTGTCCCAGTTGCCCTTCAGGGTCAGCGTGTCCGACTTCCAGCCATGCATGGCGGTCGTCTGATAGGTCCCGCCGACCTGCACGCCGTCCACGGAGACGGTGAACTGCGCCGCCGCCCCGTACACGGTTTCGCTGACCTTCAGGACCAGCGTGTCCGTTGCCTCGGCGGGGGCTGGGGGCGGTGTCGTCGGGGGCAGGGTGGTTGTTGCCGGAGGCGGCTCCGTCGTGGTCGCCGCCAGGGCTGTCGTATCGGTGAGCTTGAACGTGTTCGGGTCATAAGCCGACCACATGTTGAGGCTGGCGCCCGGGACGGCCACGCCGTTGTAGGTGGCGCTGTCCAGGAACAGGTTGCGGTCGCCGCCCGCGTCCTTGAAATCGTTCAGGTACTTGATCTGGACCGTGTGGCCGCCCGCATCCCAATCGCCGCCGATGGTAATGATATCGGACTTCCAGCCATGGATCGCATTGGTCTGGTAGGTCGCTCCGACCTGCTTGCCGTCGACCAAAACCGTGAACTGTGCCGGCACGCCGTAGACCGTTTCGCTGACTCGCGGCACTAGCGTATCAGTTGCCATATTCGTGGTAATCCGCTCAAGAACGAATCGGTAAGAGAATGTTTTTCTTTTTATAATTCCCGAGCTTTTTTACACGGTATACGGTTTGAGTCAGCGCATTCGTGAAGATCACTTTGGCGGGAAAAAGCGTTGACTGCGACCTGAAAACAGGAATGGGCACCGAAAGCGGCGGCCGTCCCCGACAGGCCAAGCGGGGCCATGGTTGGCGGACGCCAGCGCCTGCCGACGCGCGGCATGCCGCCAACGCCTGGCGCATTGCCGGCTGGCCCGGACCATGCACGACTTCCATGCGCCAGCTCGGGAAGGCCGCGCCGACTGAGATCCTGACCCTGTTCGCCCCGCGCCTTAGGCTGAGGAGGACTTCGCCAGGATGCCAGCTGCGGCGAGCGCCGTGATCTCGGCATCGGCGAAGCCGGCCTCGGCCAGCACCTCGCCATTATGCTCGCCGAGGCGCGGCGGCTGGCGGCTGAGCGCCACCCGCTCCCTCGAGTCGCCGAACTCGAGCGGCAGGGCCGGCAGGCCGAACATCGCCCCGCCGCCGAAGGCGGACATCGCCGTCTGCAGCAGCCCTCCGCCCGCCAGCAGGTGCGGGTCCTCGAACAGGTCGGCGGGTTTGCCGACCGGGGACCAGGAGATGCCGGCCGCCTCGCAGCGGCGGGCGACCTCGGCCTGGTCGTGGCGGCGGAAGACCTCCGCCAGGGCGGGGATCAGCCAGGACCGCTCCTTCGTCCGCTGGGCATTGGTGGCGAGGCGCGGGTCGGCAGCGAGCTCGTCCAGGCCGAAGGCCTCGGTGAAGCGGACCCATTGCTGGTCGCTGGTGACGCCGATGAAAAGCTGCCCCCCCTCCCCCGTCCCGAAGGCATCGTAGATGCCCCAGGCGCCGCGGCGGGCGGGCATGGGCGGCGGCGCCTCGCCGGTGGCGGCAAGTCCGGCCATGTGGCTGCCCATCAGGAAGACGGCGCTCTCGAAAAGCGCGCTGCTGACGCGCTGGCCCTCGCCGGTGCGGTCCCGCTCGCGCAGCGCGGCCAATGCGGCGGCGACCCCGAAGACGGCGCCGAGGATGTCGACGACGGAGGCGCCAGCGCGCAGCGGCCGCCCCGGCGGCCCGGTCATGTAGGCAAGGCCGGACTGGAACTGCACCACCTCGTCGAGCGCCGGCCGGTGCTCATAGGGCCCGGCGAGGAAGCCCTTCAATGCGAGATAGACCAGCCGCGGATTGACCGTTCGGAGGTCATCCCAGCCGCAGCCGAGCCGCTCCATCGTCCCCGGCCCGTAATTCTCGAGCACCAGGTCGGCCCGTGCCGCCAGACGCCGGGCCGCGGCCTGCCCTTCCGACCGCTTCAGGTCGAGGGCGATGCTGCGCTTGTTGCGGTTGAAGGTGGCGAAGAAGCCGGCGGCGAATCCGGGCAGGCGCCGGGTGTGGTCGCCGGCCGGGGCGGGCTCCACCTTCACCACATCGGCGCCGAGATCGGCGAGCACCAGCCCGGCGCAGGGCCCCATGATGGTGTGGCTGAACTCCAGCACCCGCAGCCCAGCGAGCGGCGCGACGCTCATGCCGCAATCTGCCGCCGGAAGGCGCCGAGGCTGCCGGCGCGCAGCAGCTCGCTCGGCAACTGGTGGCCGACGATGCGCTCCGCCAGCCGCCCGACCTCGATCAGCGCGTCGAGGTCGATGCCAGTCGCGATGCCCATCTCCTCGCAGAGCAGCGCCAGCTCCTCCGTGCAGATATTGCCCGCCGCGCCCTTCTGCCCGGCGAAGGGGCAGCCGCCGAGCCCGCCCACGGTGCTGTCGAACCTGGTCACGCCGAGCCTGAGCCCGGCATGCGCGTTGGCGACGGCAAGCCCGCGCGTATCGTGCAGGTGGAGGCCGATGCGCAGCCCGGGCCAGCGCTCCCTGACCGCGCCGACTCCGCGCTCGATGCGGATCGGCGTCGCCCAGCCCATGGTGTCGGCCAGCGAGACGTCGGTGATGGCGGCGCCGGCCTCCTCGGCGATGGCGAGGCCGTCGGCCACCGTCCGCACCACCTGCTCGGGCGTGATGTCGCCCTGGTAGTTGCAGCCGAAGGCTGCCATGATGCCGATGCGCGTCACCGCCACCCCGGCCTCCTGGTGCACCGCTGTCTGCTTGCGCATCGCCTCGAGATTCTCGGCATGGCCGCGGTTGAGGTTCTTGTGCGAGAAGGCGTCCGAGGCGGAGAGCGAGATGGCGCCGGCGATGGTGAGCCGGTCGCGGAAGCCGAGCGCCCGGCGCAGCCCGCTCTCGTTGAACCAAAGCGCAGCGTAGCGCAGGCCGGGCTTCGGCCGGAAGCCGCCGGCCACCGCCTCGGCATCGGCCCAGCCGGGCACCAGGCGAGGGTTCACAAAGGAGCAGATCTGGATGTGCCGCAGGCCGGTCTCGGACAGCGCCTCGATGAGCGCGATCTTGTCGGCGGAGGAAATGGGCCCCGGCTCGATCTGGAAGCCCTCTCGAGGCCCCTCCTCATGGATGTCCACATGCTGGGGCAGGTCGGCCATGGTCGCATTCCCTACGCGTCGGGCGAAGAGTGGCAGCGGCCTGCCCCTGGCGCCAGCACCCTTGCCGGGGCGCCCGCGGCCCGGCACAACCTGGCCGACACCGGAGGACCACCATGAGCGCGAGGGATGAGGGCCGCCTGCCGAGCCTCAGCATCGAGGGCAGCCGCGCCACGCTGCGCCTGAACCGGCCGGAGGTGATGAACCGGGTGCAGCCGGAGGACATCGAGGAGATCCTCCGCATCCTCGAGCGGGTCGAGGCCGATCCGGCGCTCCGGGTCCTGGTGATCGCCTCCGAGGGCCGGGCCTTCTCAGCCGGCGCCCATCTTGGCGCCATGGCGGAGCAGGCCGAGGGGCACGGCGGCGACCAGGCTCAGGGCTTCGAGCGCCTCGTCGACCGGGTGGAGATGCTTCGCATCCCAACCATCGCGCGCCTCCATGCGGGCGTCTATGGCGGCAGCACCGACCTCGCGCTCGCCTGCGACTTCCGCATCGGCACGCCGGCGGTGCGGATGTTCATGCCGGCGGCGCGGATCGGGCTGCACTACTACGAGAGCGGGCTGCGCCGCTACGTCTCCCGCCTCGGCGTCAACAACGCCAAGCGCCTCTTCATGCTGGCCGAGGACCAGGGCGCGGAGGAGCTGTTGCGCATCGGCTACCTCACCTACCTCGTCGCGCCGGAGGAGCTGGACGGGCGCATCGACGCCGTCGCCGCCCGGCTCGGCGAGCTGGCGCCGCTCGCGGTGCAGGGCGTGAAGCGCTCCATCAACGAGATCGGCCATCAGGCGCTCGACGTCGCGGCGCTCGAGGCGCGGATGGCCAAAGCCAAGGCGAGCGAGGACCTGCGCGAGGGGCTGCGCGCCTTCCAGGAAAAGCGGAAGCCGGTCTTCCAGGGGCGGTGAGCCGCCCTCCGGCAAAGGCGATTGGCGCGCGGGCGGCAGGCGCCGCATCTTGCGCGGCAGGGAAACAGGGTTGAGGCGGAATGGACGAGATTGACTGCGTCGTCGCCGGCGCCGGCGTGGTGGGGCTCGCGGTGGCGCGGGCCCTGGCGCTGGCAGGGCGCGAGGTACTGGTGCTGGATGCGGCGGAGGGGATCGGTACCGAGACCTCCTCGCGCAATTCGGAGGTGATCCATGCCGGGATCTACTACCCCGCCGGCAGCCTGATGGCGCGCTGCTGCGTCGAGGGCAAGCACATGCTCTACGCCTACTGCGCCGAGCGCGGCATCCCGCACGCCAATTGCGGGAAGCTGATCGTGGCGACGGACGAGGCCGAGGCCGACAAGCTCGCCTCCATCCAGGCCCGCGCCGCGGCCAATGGCGTGCCCGACCTCCGCCGGCTCGAACGTGCCGAGGCGCTGGCCCTGGAGCCGGCGCTGCATTGCACGGCGGCGCTGCTCTCGCCCTCCACCGGCATCGTCGACAGCCATGCCTTCATGCTGTCGCTCCAGGGCGATGCCGAAAATGCCGGCGCGATCTTCGTCTTCCACGCCCCGGTCACCGGCGGGCGGTTGACGGAGGACGGCGTCGAGATCGAGGTCGGCGGGGCGGAGCCGATGGCGCTGCGCTGCCGGAGCTTCGTCAACGCGGCCGGGCTGCATGCGCCGAAGCTGGCACGCTCGCTGGCCGGCATGCCGAGCCAACTCGTCCCGACCGCCTACTACGCCAAGGGCAACTACTTCACGCTGACGGGGAAGAACCCCTTTTCCCGGCTGATCTACCCGGTGCCGGTGCCGGGCGGCCTTGGAACCCATCTCACCATCGATCTCGGGGGACAGGCGCGATTCGGCCCGGATGTCGAGTGGGTGCAGGAGATCGACTACGAGGTCGATCCGCGCCGGGGCGAGAGCTTCTACGCCGCGATCCGCCGCTACTGGCCGGACCTCAAGGACGGGGCGCTGGCGCCGGGCTATTCCGGCATCCGGCCGAAGATCGTGCCGCCCGGCGCGCCGGGGCAGGACTTCACCCTCCAGGGGCCGCGGACACATGGGGTGCCGGGGTTGCTGAACCTCTTCGGCATCGAGAGCCCCGGACTCACGGCATCCCTTGCCCTTGGTCAACTCTCGGTCGATATGCTTGCGGAGACATGAGCGCATCGGTTCACATTTGCGTAAACTCGATGCTCTAGGCGTCTGTTCTCTCGACTGTCATCCCGCCGCGATGGATCGATCGGCATCCTTCCCGCATTGGGCCGCCGCTATGAGGAAGGACCCCACCGTGCACCCCGAGCCCGCCGCCGATCCGGAGCTGCTGACCTATCTGACGGATGCGGCTGAGCTCGACCCTGGCCAGGCCGGGCCGCGCGTCGGCGATCCGGTCGAGTTGCGGCCGCGCCGCGGCGGCGCCGAAATCGAGGCCTGGTCGTCGGAGGGCCGGAGGCTCGGCCGCCTGCCGCCGGCGGAGCGGGCGGCACTCGATGGCCTGCTCGCCAAGGGCGCCGGGTCGCTGCGCGGGCGAATCACGGCTCTGGTGCCACGGCCGCTCCGCCTGGGCTTTGGGCGGATCCATATCAGCGTGTCCATGCCGGGCTGACCCCGGCCCCTCCGGCGGCAGCCGCGCCCTGCTGGAATCCGGCGCGACCGGTTCAATTCGCCCGCGGCGCGAGCGGCGCCGACCCCCGCCCCGTCTGCCTGGATCATTGCTACCGCATTCTTGTGCGGTGCCATAATCCGGCCGCAAGCACGTCGCAATCCCGCACGACCTGACCCCCATAGTCCGAGCGTCCGGAACGGTCTGACCTGTCAACCGAACCGGGCGAAGGATTACCGGCGCTATCCCCTCTCACGGCGCCGGGACCAGGAGAGACAGATGTCGTCCATGCTTGGCGTTGAATCCTATCGCGGTCTGACGCATGCCCAGTCCTCCATCGGCCCCCTCGCGGTGCGCCTGCCGCAGCAGGCCGCCCCCGGGCTGCAGGCCGTGGCGAAGCGGGCGCTGGATGTCGCCGGCGCCGGCGCGCTGCTGCTGCTGGGCGCGCCCGTCTTCCTGCTGCTCGCCCTGCTGGTCCGCGCCGATGGCGGGCCGGCCTTCTACGCGCATGAGCGGATCGGCCGTGGCGGCCAGCGCTTCGGCTGCCTCAAATTCCGCTCCATGGTGGTGGACAGCGCCGCCCGGCTGGAGGCGCTGCTCGCCGCCGACCCGGCCGCCCGCGCCGAATGGGAGGCGACGCGGAAGCTCCGCCGCGACCCGCGCATCACCTGGATCGGCCGCCTTCTCCGCGCCACCAGCCTCGACGAGCTGCCCCAGCTCATCAACGTGCTGCGCGGCGAGATGAGCCTGGTCGGCCCGCGGCCGGTGGTCGCCGCCGAGCTCGCCGTCCATTACGGCGCGGCGGCGGAGCACTACCTCTCGGTGCGGCCCGGCATCACCGGCCTCTGGCAGGTGAGCGGGCGGTCCGACACCAGCTACGCCCAGCGCGTCGCGCTCGACGTGCGGTACGCCACCAACCCCTCGCTGCTGGCGGATGTACGCATCCTGCTTCGCACCCCCGCCGCCGTGCTGCTGCGGCGCGGCGCCTACTGACCTCTACTGCGCGGCACCATCATCGCTTGACCTGGGGCGGCCGCGCTGGCACGGCGCGGCGCATCTAGCGAGGCCCTCACCATCATGGCCGATCCGGCAGAGTCCCGCACCCACGGCCGCACCATGGTCGCGGGCGTGGTCTGGAACGGGCTGGGACGCGGCGTGCCGCTCCTGCTCGCCCTGGTCCTCACCCCCGTCCTCATCCAGCAGCTCGGCCTCGACCGCTGGGGGCTCTTCACTCTGGCCCTGGCGATGGTGGGCGTCTTCGGGGTCTTCGATTTCGGCGTCGGCCTGGCGCTGACGCGGGCCATCTCCGAGCGCATCGGCGCCGGCAGGGGCGAGGAGGCAGCCTCGCTGGTCGAGGCGGCGCTCGGCACCCTGCTCGGCATCAGCCTCGTCGTCGCGCTCGGCCTCTGGCTCTTCGTCCCGGTGCTGGTCGACCGGGTGCTGCAGGTGCCGCCCGGCCTGCGCGACCAGGCGATCGGCGCGATGCGGGTGCTGGCCGCCGCCGCGCCGCTCGTCGTGCTGAATGCGGCACTCTGGGGCGTGTTGGCGGCCTATCAGCGCTTCCGCGCGGCCAACCTCGTCAACATTCCCATCAACCTCTTCTATTACCTCGGCCCGGTGCTGGTGCTGCTGGTCTGGGATAGCCTGGTCGGGGTGATGCTGGCCCTCGTCGCCTGCCGACTCGCCAATACCGTCTCCTATCTGTGGCTGATCCGCCCCCTCGTGCCCGGGCTCGGGCTCCGGCGGCCGCGCTTCGCGCTGGCGGCGCCGCTGCTGAAGCTCGGCGGCTGGATGACGGCCTCCGGCCTGCTGACCCAGGCGCTGCTCTATGCCGACCGCTTCCTGATCGGCGCGCTGCTGAGCCTCTCCGCCGTCGCCTTCTATGCAACGCCGCTCGACCTCGTGCTGCGCGCCTGGATTATGCCGGTCGCGGTGGCGCAGACGCTGCTGCCGGCCTTCGCCTCCTCCTTCGCCACGGCGCCGGCGCCGACGGCCGCGCTGCTGCGGCGCGGCGGGCTGCTGGTGATGCTGCTGGTCTTCCCGGCCTGCCTCCTGCTCGTCGGCGGGGCGCGGGAGATCCTCTGGCTCTGGCTCGGCGAGGGCTTCGCCGCGGGCAGCGCGCGGGTGCTGCAATGGCTGGGCTGCGGCATCTTCTTCTCCTGCGTCGCCTTCGCCCCGAATGCGCTGCTGGACGCGATCGGCCGGCCGGATGCGACGGCGAAGTTCGCGGCGCTCCAGGCGCTGGTCTTCATCCCGCTCGCGGCGCTGCTCATCCACCTGATCGGGATCGAGGGGGCGGCGATGGCCTGGGCGGCGCGGGCGGCGACCGACTGCGCGGGCAAATTCGCGCTGGTGGCGCGGCTCTACCCGCCGGCGGCGGAGGCGGCACGGCGGCTCGGCGTGCCGCTGCTGGTCGGCGGGCTCGGCCTGCTGCTGCTGCTGCCGATGCCGGGACTCGCACCGATGCTCGCCGCGGCAGGGCTGGCCGCCGCCGCCTTCGCCATTGCCGGGCTGCGCACGCTGGATGGCGAGGAGCGCGGCCATCTCGGCACGATGCTGCGCCGGCCGCGCCTGCTGCTGAAGCCGGGGGCCTCATGATCGCCGTCAACGGGCGCTTTCTCGGGCAGCAGGTGACCGGCGTGCAGCGCTTCGCGGGCGAGATCACCCGCGCGCTGGACGCGATGGCGGCGGAGGGGCTGCTGCCCGGCGCGCGGCTGCTGCGGCCGGCGGGCGGGGCGCCCTCGCCCTTCCCCCACCTGCGCGACGAGGCCTTCGGCCGGTTGCGCGGGCAGGGCTGGGAGCAGCTGGAGCTGCCGGCACGGGCGCGGGGCTCGATGCTGGTCAATCTCGGCAATGCGGCGCCGCTGCTGGCAGGCGGGCGGCAGGCGGTCGTCATCCACGATGCCGGCGCCTTCGACACGCCGGAGAGCTATTCCCTCGCCTTCCGCTCCTGGTACCGGGGACTGCACCGCGCACTGCCACGGGTGGGGGCGCGGCTGCTGACCGTCTCCGAATTCTCGCGCGGGCGCATCGCCCGCCACCTCGGCATCGCGCCCGAGCGGATCGGCGTGGTGTTCGAGGGAGGCGAGCACATCCTGCGCGAGCCGGCCGACCGGGCGGTGCTCGCGCGACACGGGCTGGAGCCGGGGCGCTTCGCCCTCGTCGTCGGGACGCGGGCAGCGCATAAGGGGCTGGCGGCGCTCGGCGCGGCGCAGGCGCTGCTCGGCGCGCGGGGGCTGGTGCTCGCGGTCGCCGGCGCGGCCGACCCCAACGTCTTCCGCAATGCCGGCGATCCGGGGGGCCAAGCGGTGGTGCCGCTCGGCCGGGTGACGGATGCCGAGCTGCGGGCGCTCTACGAATCCGCGCTCTGCCTGATCTTCCCCTCGCGCTACGAGGGCTTCGGCCTGCCGCCGCTCGAGGCGATGGCTTGCGGCTGCCCGGTGGTCGCCGCCCATGCCGCGGCCGTGCCCGAGGTCTGCGGCGATGCGGCGCTCTGGTTCGACAATGACGGGCCGCGACGCCTGCCGGATGCGCTCGGCCGGCTGCTCGAGGAGGCAGGGCTGCGCGAGCGGCTGCGCGCCGCGGGGCTGGCGCGCGCCGCCGGCCTGTCCTGGCGTGCCGCGGCGGAGCGGCTGGTGGCGCTGCTGCCGGGGGGGAGTGCGTGAGGGTCGCGCTCGTCCATGAATGGCTCGACAGCTATGCCGGTTCCGAGCGGGTGCTGGAGCAGCTGCTGCTGGTCTGGCCGGAGGCCGATGTCTTCGCCGTCTGCGACTTCCTGCCGGAGGCGGAGCGGGGCTTCCTCCGCGGCAAGGCCGTGCGCACGAGCTTCATCCAGCGCATGCCCCTGGCCCGGCGGATGTTCCGCAATTATCTCGGGCTGATGCCGCTGGCGATCGAGCAGCTCGACCTCTCGGGTTACGACTTGGTCGTGTCCTCCTCCCATGCCGTGGCGAAGGGCGTACTGACCGGGCCGGGCCAGCTTCATGTCAGCTACATCCACAGCCCGATGCGCTATGCCTGGGACCTGCAGCACCAGTATCTCCGCCAGGCGCGGCTCGAGACCGGGCTGAAGGGCGCCTACACGCGCTGGCTGCTGCACCGGCTGCGCCTCTGGGACCGCAGCTCGGCGGCGGGCGTCGACAGCCTGGTCGCCAACAGCGGCTACATCGCCGAGCGCATCTGCAAGGTCTGGCGGCGCGAGGCAGCGGTGATCCACCCGCCCGTCGACGTGGCACGCTTCGGGCTGGGCGCGGCGCCGCGCGGCGGGCATTACCTGCTGGCCTCGCGCATGGTCCCCTACAAGCGGGTGGAGCTGGTGGTGGAGGCCTTCCGCCGCATGCCGGAGCGGCGGCTGGTGGTGACCGGGGACGGGCCGTCGGAGCCGATGGTGCGCGCCGCGGCAGAGGGTGCCCCAAACATCGAGCTGCGCGGCCGCGTCCCGCAGGCCGAGCTCATCGCGCTGATCCAGACGGCACGCGCCTTCGTCTTCGCGGCCGAGGAGGATTTCGGAATCGCCATGGTGGAGGCACAGGCCTGCGGCACGCCGCTGATCGCCTTTGGCCGCGGCGGCGCCCGCGACATCGTGCAGGAGGGGCGGACGGGCCTGCTCTTCCCCGAGCAGAGCGCCGAGGCGGTGATCGCGGCCGTCGGCCGCTTCGAGGCGCTGCCCTCGCCCATCGCGCCCGAGGCGTGCCGCGCCAATGCGCTGCGCTTCTCGGAAGAGGCCTTCCGCACCGCGATCCGCGCGCATGTGGAGGCGCTGCTGCCGTGAGCTTCTCCCTCGTCGTGGCCACGCGCGGGCGGGATGCCGAGCTGGCCGCGCTGTTCGACAGCCTGCTCGCGCAGGGCCGCAGCGATGTCGAGGTGATCGTCGTCGACCAGAATGCGGATGAGCGCCTGGCGCCCGTCATCGCCGCCTATGAGGGGCGGCTGCCGCTGCTCTGGCGCCGCTCCGCCGTCGCCAATGCCTGCCATGCGCGCAATCTCGGCCTCGGCCTGGCGCGGGGCGGGATCGTCGGCTTCCCGGACGACGACTGCACCTACCCGCCCGGATTGCTCGACCGGATCTCGGCGGCCTTCGCCGCCGACCCGGCGCTCGCCCTGCTGACCGGGCCGGCGGCCTCGCCGGAGGGCGGGCTCGGCTCCGGCCGGTGGCGGGCGGAGGCAGGGGCGATCACCGCGGCCAATGTCTGGACCAGCGTGATCGAGTTCAACCTCTTCCTGCGGCGGGAGGTGGCCCTGGCGATGGGCGGCTTCGACGAGCGGCTGGGGCCCGGCACGCCCTATGGCTCGGCCGAGGGCAACGACCTCGTGCTGCGGGCGGTGAGGGCCGGGCATGCGGCACGCTATGAACCCGGGCAACTCGTCGTCCATCCCGACAAGCGGCTGACGCCGGTGGCGGTCGAGCGGGCCGCGCTCTACGGCCGCGGCCTCGGCTTCGTGCTGCGCCGGCATGCGGTGCCGGCGGGAATCTGGCTGCCTTTCCTGATACGCCCGCTGGGCGGGGCGCTGCTCGGCCTTGCGCGCGGGCGGGTGCTGGCGGCGCGCTACTACTGGGCGACGCTCCGCGGCCGCCTCGCCGGCTTCACCGCCCCGGGCCCGGCGGACGGGCTGCCGCTCGCCCCGATGGCGGAGGCGGCACGGTGAGGCTCTGCATCGGCATCGCCACGCGCGGCCGGCCGGCGATCCTGGCCGAGGTGCTGCGCGACCTCGCCCGCCAGACGCGCCCGGCCGACCGCATCCTCGTCTGCCACGCGGCGCCCGAGGATGTCGGCGAGGCGGTTCCGGGCGTCGAATACTTCACCGCGCCCGCCGGCCTGCCGCGGCAGCGCAACGCCATCATGGACCGGGCGGCGGATTGCGACATCCTGCTCTTCCTCGACGATGACTTCCTCGCCGCGCCCGACTACTGCGCGGTGACGGAGGCGGTCTTCGCCGCGCGGTCGGAGGTGGTGGTGACGACCGGCACCGTCATCGCCGATGGCGCCAACGGGCCCGGCTACTCCGTCGCCGAGGGGCGCAGCCTGCTCGCCGCCGATGCGCTGCCCACGGACCGGATGGCGGCGCAGCCGCATTTCAACGGCTATGGCTGCAACATGGCCTTCCGCATGGGCGTGGTGCGCGCCCAGGGCATCCGCGTCGACGAGGCGCTGCCGGCCTATGCCTGGTACGAGGATCTCGACGTGACGCGGCTGCTCGGCCGGCACGGGGCCATCCTTCGGCTCGAGGGCGCGCGCGGCGTGCATCTCGGGGCCAAGGTCGGGCGGAGCCCCGGCCTCCGGCTCGGCTATTCGCAGATTGCCAACCCCATCTACCTCGCCCGCAAGGGCACCTATCCTTGGAACCGGGCGCTCCGCAGCATGGCGCGGCACTGGGCGATGAACCTCCTCCGCAGCCCCCGGCCCGAGCCCTGGGCGGATCGCTGGGGGCGCTTCCGCGGCAACATGCTGGCGCTCGGCGACCTCCTGCGCGGCCGGCTGAGCCCGGGCCGGATCG
Organism: Belnapia sp.; assembly: GCF_059504005.1. Taxonomy (NCBI): domain Bacteria; kingdom Pseudomonadati; phylum Pseudomonadota; class Alphaproteobacteria; order Acetobacterales; family Roseomonadaceae; genus Belnapia; species Belnapia sp. The sequence continues at coordinate 243,241 of NZ_JCACHU010000157.1, forward strand.
AGGAGCTCTGAGTCCGTGGAGGATGTCACCTACGTCCTGTCGAAGGTCCTGTGGTTCCCGGCGCGGCCGGGCAATGCGGCGGTGCTGCTGCTGGCCATCGGCATCGCCGCGCTATGGCGCGGCCGGCGCTGGGGCCGCTGGCCGGCGCTCGCGGGCCTCGGCTTCTTCGTCACGCTGATGGCGCTGCCGCTGCACCAATGGGTCGAGGCACCGCTGGAGGACCGCTTCGCCCGCCCAAGCCAGGAACCGGCGCATGTCGACGGCATCGTCGTGCTTGGCGGCGCCGTGGAGCAGAACCTGACTGAGGCGCGCGGCATCCCGGCGCTGAACGGCGCCGCCGAGCGGATGACGGAGGGCGTGGCGCTGATCCGCCGCCACCCCGAGGCGCGCCTCCTCTTCACCGGCGGCCAGGGCTCGCTGGTGCATGGCGGCACGACGGAGGCGGACGTGGCGGCGCAGCTCTGGCGCGACCTCGGCGTGCCGGCGGACCGCATCCTGCTGGAGCGGGAGGCGCGCAACACCTGGGAGAACGCGACCCTCACGCTGAAGCTCGCGCAGCCGAAGCCGGGCGAGACCTGGCTGCTGGTCACCTCGGCGAGCCACATGCCGCGGTCGGTGGGCGTCTTCCGGAAGGCCGGCTGGACCGGGATCATCCCCTGGCCGGTCAACTACCGCACCGGCCCGACGCTCGCCGCGCAGACCGATGCCTCCTTCCCCGACCGGCTGCGCGAGTTCGAGTGGAGCGTCCGCGAATGGGTGGGGCTCGTCGCCTATCACCTCATGGGGCGGACGGACGCCGTCTTCCCGGCGCCGTGAGGCTCAGCGGCGCCAGGCCTGGACCAGGGGCGGGACGTAGCGCGCCTCGGCGGCGAGACTGGGCAGGCCGATATCCTCGCGCAGATGCGCGTCCTGCGGCTGCGCCGCGAGGTCCAGCCAGCGCTGCCGCATCATGGCCCACAGCCCGGGCCGCTCCTCCACCGCCTGCATGGCATCCTCCGATTGATGGCTCGTGACCGGCGCATCCTGGCGGCGCCGGGTCGCGGGCCGATGCCGATTCGTCCCCATGTGTCGCGCACCGGGTCGCAACGGACACCGGACGTTGCTTGCCCGGGCGGATTCCAATGCGCTAACCCCGGCGCCATGACGCGCCATGCGGAGGGGCCGGGTTTCGCACCGTGGGTTGGCGGCCAGAGGGCCGTATCACCCGCGAAGACCCGATGCCCATGCTCCTCGCCCTCACCCTTCCCCGGCTGGCGCCTGCCGCGACGCCCGCGCCGCGCCCAATGATCGAGCCGGCCTCGAGCGACGCCGCGCTGATGGCGCTGGCCGGCCGGGGCGACCGCGCCGCCTTCAACCTTCTGGTCGGCCGGCATGGCGAGCGGGCGCTGCGCATCGCGCTCCGCATCCTCGGCGATGCGGCGGAGGCGGAGGAGGTCGCGCAGGAGGCCTTCCTCCGCGCCTGGCAGGCAGCGGCCGGTTTCGACCCCGCGCGGGCGCGCTTCACCACCTGGCTGCACCGCATCGTCGTCAACCAGGCCATCGACCGCACCCGGCGCCGCGCCGGGGCGCCCTCGGCCGGGCTGGAGGCGGCTTCGGCGCTTGCCGACCCGCGGCCCGGGCCGGAGGCGGATGCCGAGGCCGCGGAAGCACGGGCCGCGCTCGCCGCGGCGCTCGGGGCGCTGCCGCCGCGCCAGCGCGCCGCCATCGCGCTCGCCTATGAGCAGGAGCTGAGCGGCGCCGAGGCGGCGGCCGCGCTGGATGTCTCGGAACGTGCGCTGGAGGGCCTGCTGCGTCGGGCCCGGCAATTCCTGCGCAGCCGATTGGAGGGCTCATGACCAACGCCCGCTTCGCCCTGCTGCTCGACCGTCACGGCCCGGCCCTGGGGCGCTGGCCCGAGGCCGAGCGTGCCGCCGCCGGCGCGCTCCTCGCCCGCTCCGCCGAGGCGCGGGCGCAGCTGGAGGCGGCGCTCGCCCTCGATGCCCGGCTGCGGCGCGAGCTGGCGCAGCCCGACCCGGCCGCCGTCGCCCGGCTGCAGGCCGGCATCGCCCGCCGGATCGCCCGCGCGCCGCTGCCGGCGCGGCCGGGGCCCCTGCCCCGGCTGCTGGCGCTGCTCCGCCCGGCGGCGCCGGCCGGCTGGGGCGCGCTCGCCGCCATGGCGACCTGCGCCCTCTGGCTCAGCCTCTCGCCGCCGCGGACCGCGCCCGAGGATCCCTTCGGCCCCCTGCAAAACCTGCCCCTCGCGGGAGATGCCTTTTGATGCGCCGACCCTCCGGCCGGACCCTGATCACCGCGCTTTGCGGTGCCTCGCTGGTGCTGAATCTCGTCTTCGCCGGGCTGCTCTGGTGGCGGCCGTCCCCGCCGCCCCGGGGCGGGCGCGGCTTCGACCGCATGGTCGGGCGGATCGAGGCCGCCCTGCCTGCGCCGGACCGGCCGCGCTTCCAGGCCGTGCTGGCCGCCGAGCGCAGCCGCTACTCGGCGAGCCTCGCCGCCATGCGCGCCGCCAGCGCCGAGGTGGATGCGGTGATGCGCCGCGATCCCTACGACCCGAATGCGCTGCGCGACGCCCTTGCCCTCTGGGCCGAGCGGATGGTCGCCTTCAACCGCGACTTCGGCGAGACCCTGGCGGAGGCGCTGGCCGCCGTCTCGCCCGAGGGCCGCGCCCAGATCGCCGCCGCGCGCCGGCCGGGCGGCTGAGCATGGCCCGCTCCCCTCTCCGCCGCGCGGCGCCGGCCGCCGCGGCGCTGCTGCTCGGCGGCTGCTCCTCGCTCGGTGCCTGGCTGACGCCGCCGGGCACCTCCTCCGGCATTCCTCTGCCGGCGCGGATGGCGGCGGTGGATGCCGCCCAGCCGGTGAGCTGGCCTGATCCCCTCTGGTGGCGCGGCTTCGGCTCGCCCGAGCTCGACGGGCTGATGGCGGAGGCGATGGCGGCGAACAACGACATCGCCGCGGCCGTCGCCCGCATCCGTCAGGCCGATGCCCAGATCCGCATCGCCGGCGCGACCCTGCTGCCGACCGTCGACCTCACGACGCGGGCGACGCGGCAGCAGAGCGGCATCGCCTCCTCCGCCTCGATCGCCGGCTTCGGCGGCCGGGGCAGCCGCATCCGGGTGAGCTCCAGCAACCAGCTCAACCTCACCGCCAGCTACGAGATCGACTTCTGGGGCAAGAACCGCGGCCAAGTGGAGGCGGCGCAGCAATCCGCCTCCGCCACCCGCTTCGATGCGGGGACGGTGACCATCACCACCCAGGCCTCGGTGGCGAACACCTATTTTGCCATGCTGGCGGCGCAGGAGACGCTGGCGATCCAGCAGCAGAACCTCGACATCGCCCAGCGCGTGGTGCGGGTGATCCGCCAGCGCGTCGCGGTCGGCACCGCGACGGGGCTCGACCTGGCGCAGCAGGAGACGGTGGTCGCCCAGCAGCAGGCGCAGATCCCGCCGCTGGTCCAGCAGTTGGAGCAGAACCGCAACTCGCTCGGCACCCTGGTCGCCCGTCCGCCGGAGACGCTGCGGCTGGAGGGCGGGACCTTCAACCGCCTCGCCGTGCCGGGCGTGACGCCGGGCCTGCCGGCCGAAGTGCTGGCGCGGCGGCCGGACGTGCTGAATGCCGAGGCGACGCTCGCCGCCGCCAATGCCAACATCGTCGTCGCCCGCGCCCAGCTCCTGCCCTCGATCACGCTGACCGGGACGGGCGGCTTCACCAGCCTGGCGCTCGAGAACCTGCTGCGGCCGGGCTCCGTCATCTTCAGCCTGGCATCCGGGCTGACGCAGCCCATATTCAGGGGCGGGGCGCTGCGCGGCCAGGTCGAGTTCAACGAGGGCCAGGCGCAGGAGCTGCTGGCGCTCTATCGCGGCACCATCCTCGCCGCCCTGGTCGATGCGGAGAATGCCCTGGTCGCGCTGCGGCAGACGACGGAGCAGGAGGCGTTGCAGGCGAATGCGGTGCGGATGGCGGAGCGGGCCTATGCGATCGGCGAGGCGCAGCTCCAGGCCGGGACCATCGACCTCATCACGCTGCTGAATACCCAGCAGACGCTGTTCTCGGCCCGCACCACCCTGGCCAATACCCGCCTCTCGCGGCTGCAGGCCGCGGTCGCGCTGTTCCGGGCGCTCGGCGGGGGGTGGAACGGGATATGAGGTTGCAGTTCGTCACCCGAACCCCTCATGGGGGTGGACCGTCGCCGCCGTATCATCCGATGACCCTGCAACGAGGTTCCCGACACCCCCCATGCGCCGCACCCTGATGCTTCTGCTGACCCTCGGGCTGATCGGCGGTGCCGGTGCGGGGGCGTGGTACTACTGGAACCAGCGCGAGCAGCCCGCCGTCGAGGCGCAGGCCGGCCAGCGGCCCGGCGGCCGGCCGGGCGGCGGCGTGCGCGGCGCGGGCGGTCCGGTGCCCGTCACGGTGGCCGCGGCGCAGCGGCAGGACGTGCCGATCATGCTCGACGCCATCGGTACGGTGCAGGCCTACAACACCATCACCGTCCGCGCCCAGGTCGACGGCCAGCTCGTCGAGATCGCCTTCCAGGAAGGCCAGATGGTGAAGCAGGGCGACCTGCTGGCGCGGATCGACCCGCGCAGCTACCAGGCGGCGCTCGACCAGGCCCTGGCCAAGAAGGCGCAGGACGAGGCGCTGCTGGCCAATGCCCGGCTCGACCTGCAGCGCTACACCGCGCTCGCCCGCAACGAGGGCGTGTCCCGCCAGCAGCAGGACACGCAGCGCTCGACCGTCGCGCAGTACGAGGCGCAGGTCGCCGCCGACCAGGCGGCGATCGACAGCGCGCGCACCCAGCTCTCCTTCACCACCATCCGCTCGCCGATCGACGGCCGCGTCGGGCTGCGACTGGTCGACCAGGGCAATCTGGTGCGCTCAGGCGATGCGACGGGCATCGTCACCGTGTCGCAGCTGCAGCCGATCGCCGTCACCTTCACCCTGCCGCAGCAGGAGCTCGGCCGGGTGCTGGACGCCCTGCAGCGCGGCGCCGTGCCGGTGCAGGCGCTGCGCTCGGCAAGCGGCGGTGTGCCGCAGACCGCGGGCTCGCCCGCACCCGGCGCGCAAGGGCCGATCATGGGAGAGCTGCGCACCCTCGACAGCGCGGTCGACGCCTCGACCGGCACCATCAAGCTGAAGGCGGTCTTCTCCAACGAGGACATGCGCCTCTGGCCCGGCGCCTTCGTCAATGTGCGGCTGCGGATCGACACCGTGCCGGATGCGGTGACGGTGCCGCTGGTCGCCGTGCAGCGCGGGCCTGACGGCGCCTTCGCCTATGTGCTGAAGGGCGACCAGACCGTGGAGCAGCGCACGCTCCAGCTCGGCGTGCTGACGCCGGCCGAGGCGGTGGTGCGGCGCGGCGTCGAGGTCGGCGAGAAGGTCGTCACCTCTGGCGCGCTGCGGCTGAGCCCGGGCGCGCATGTGGCCGCGACCGAGGACACGGCGCCGGAGAACGCGCCCGCCCCCGGCCAGCGGCGCCTCCGCCCCCGGCAGGCGGCCGATGCGGGCCGCTGAGCGGTGAACATCTCCGCCCCCTTCATCGCCCGGCCGATCGCCACCCTCCTGCTGGCGATCGCCGTCCTGCTCTGCGGCGGCTTCGGCTACCTGCGGCTGCCGGTCTCGGCGCTGCCCGAGGTCGACTTCCCGACCATCGAGGTGACGACCACCCTGCCCGGCGCCTCGCCGGAGACGGTGGCACTCCTCGTCACCGCCTCGCTCGAGCGGCAGCTGGCGCAGATCGCCGGCCTCACCGACCTCGTCTCGACCAGCGGGCCGGGGACGAGCCGCATCACCCTGCAGTTTACCCTCGGCCGCAACATCGACGATGCGGCGCAGGACGTGCAGGCAGCGATCAACTCCGCCCGGGGGACCCTGCCGGCCAACCTCCCCTACCCGCCCACCTATGCGAAGGTGAACCCGGCCGACCCGCCGATCATCACCCTGGCGTTGACTTCCGGGACCCTCTCGCTGCAGCGCCTTTCCGACGCCGCCGACACGCTGCTCGGCCAGCGGCTGAGCCAGGTGAGCGGCGTCGGGCGCGTGCTGGTGCAGGGCAACATGCGCCCGGCTGTGCGCATCCAGGCCGACCCGGTGCGGCTCGCCGCCTATGGCCTCTCGCTCGAGGATGTGCGGACGGCGGTCGCCGCCGGCAACGTCAACACGCCGAAGGGCAGCGTCGACGGGCCGCGCCAGGCGAGCACGGTCATGGCCAATGACCAGATCGACCGGCCGGAGGCCTTCGCCAGCCTCATCATCGCCTGGCGGAACGGCGCGCCCGTGCGCCTCAGGGACGTCGGCACCGCGGTGCAGGACCTCGAGAACACGCTGACCGGCGCCTGGTACGATGGCGGCCCGGCCGTGCTGATCGACGTGCAGCGCCAGCCGGGCGCCAACATCGTCCAGACGGTGGCTGATATCCGCGAGCAGCTGCCGATGCTGGAGCGGGCGTTGCCGCAGGGCGCGCGGCTGGCCGTCGTCGCTGACCGGACGGGGACGATCAAGGCCTCGGTGCACGACGTGCAGTTCACCCTGGCGCTGGCGGTGGTGCTGGTCGTCGCGGTGATCTTTGTCTTCCTGCGCAGCCTACGCGCCACCTTCATCCCGGGCGTCGCCCTGCCGCTCTCCATCATCGGCACCTTCGGCGTGATGGCGCTCTGCGGCTTCTCGCTCGACAACCTCTCGCTGATGGCGCTGACCATCGCCACCGGCTTCGTCGTCGACGATGCGATCGTGATGATCGAGAACATCGTCCGCCTGATCGAGGAGGGGAAGCGCCCGCTCGAGGCCGCCTATGAGGGCGCGCGGCAGATCGGCTTCACGGTGGTCTCGCTCACCGTCTCGCTGATCGCAGTCTTCATCCCGCTGCTCTTCATGCCGGGGGTGGTCGGCCGCCTGTTCCAGGAATTCGCGCTGACGCTGACCATCGCCGTGCTGGTCTCGATGGTGGTCTCCCTCACCCTGACGCCGATGATGTGCGCCTGGCTGCTCAAGCCGCATGCGGAGGCGCAGCCAGGCCGCCTCTCCCGCGCCACCGAGCGCGTGCTCGATGCCTGCCGCGACGCCTATGGCCGCAGCCTGCACCGGGCGCTCCGGCATGAGGGGCTGATGCTGCTGCTGGCCACGCTGACCGTCGCCGGGACGGTCTGGCTCTACATCACCATGCCGAAGGGCTTCCTGCCGCAGCAGGATACCGGGCTGCTCGTCGCCAGCGTCGAGGGGCCCGACGACGTCTCCTTCAGCCGCATGTCCGCCCTGCAGCAGGAGGTGGCGGCGGTGATCCGCGCCGATCCGGACGTCACCGGCGTCGCCTCCGTGGTCGGCGCGGGCATCGTCAACGCGGCGCAGAACACCGGGCGGATCAGCATCGTGCTCAGGCCGCGGGAGGAGCGGGAGGCGGATGCGAGGGCGATCATCGCCCGGCTGCAGCCGCGGCTCGACGCGCTGCCGCAGGTGGTGGTCCATCTCCAGGCGGTACAGGACATCCAGATCGGCTCCCGGCCGGGCAGCACCGCCTTCCAGTACACACTGATGGACCCGGACGCGGCGGAGCTCGGCCGCTGGGCGCCGGTGCTCGAGCGCCGGCTCGGCGCGCTGCCGCTGCTGCGCGACGTCGCCTCCGACCAGCGCGACGGCGGCATCCGCGTCACTGTCGATGTGGACCGCGACAAGGCGGGGCGGCTCGGCGTCACCATGCAGGCGGTGGACGACGTGCTCTACGACGCCTTCGGCCAGCGGCAGATCAGCACCATCTATGCCCAGAACAACCAGTACCGCGTGGTGCTGGAAGCCGAACCCGCCATCCGCGACGATCCGGAAAAGATCGGCCTGCTGCGCGTGCCGGCGACGGCCGGGCAGCAGACGACCGCGCAGGGGACGCCCGCGACCAGCACCGGCACGGTGCAGGTGCCGCTGTCGGAGCTCGCCCGCATCGGCCGCGGCGCCGGGCCGCTGACGGTGACGAAGCAGGGGCAGTTCCCGGCCGTGACCATCGGCTTCGACCTCGCCCCCGGCGCCTCGCTCGGCGAGGCGGTGGCGGCGATCCGCGCGGCGGAGGCTGAGATCGGCATGCCGGACACCATCGTCGGCCGCTTCGCCGGCGATGCGGCGGAGTTCCAGCGCTCCCTCGCGGGCGAGCCCTGGCTGATCCTCGCCGCCATCGTCGTGATCTACATCGTGCTCGGCGTGCTCTACGAGAGCGTGATCCACCCGGTCACCATCCTCTCCACCCTGCCCTCGGCCGGCATCGGGGCGCTGCTGGCGCTCCGCCTCTGCGGCCTCGACCTCTCGGTGGTGGGGCTGATCGGCATCGTGCTGCTGATGGGCATCGTGAAGAAGAACGCCATCATGATGATCGACTTCGCCCTCGAGGCGCAGCGCGACCATGGCAAGGCCCCGCGCGAGGCGATCATCGAGGCCTCGATCAAGCGGTTCCGCCCCATCATGATGACGACGCTGGCGGCGCTGCTCGGCGCGCTGCCGCTGGTGCTGGAGAGCGGCACGGGGTCGGAGCTCCGCTTCCCGCTCGGCATCTCGGTCATCGGCGGCCTGCTGCTGAGCCAGGTCATCACCCTCTACACCACGCCGGTGATCTACCTGGCGATGGAGACGCTGCGGGAGCGGGCGCAGCGGCTGGTGCGGCCGCGCCAGGCCGAGCCGCAGCCGGCCGAATAGCCCATGTCGATCTCCGAGCCCTTCATCCGCCGGCCGATCGCCACGACCCTGCTTGCGATCGGCGTGGCGCTCGCCGGCATCGTCTCCTACTTCGCCCTGCCCGTCGCGCCGCTGCCGAGCGTCGACCTGCCGACCATCGTCATCGGCGCCGGCCAGCCGGGGGCGGACCCGGCCACCATGGCCTCCTCCGTCGCCGCGCCGCTGGAGCGCCGGCTCGGCGCCATCGCGGGCGTGACGGAGCTGACCTCCACCTCCTCGCTCGGCGCCACCTCCATCGTCGTGCAGTTCGACCTCTCCCGCAGCGTCGAGGGCGCGGCGCGGGACGTGCAGGCGGCGATCAACGCGGCCGGCAGCGACCTGCCGGCCGGGCTCGCCATCCCGCCCTATTTCCGCAAGGCCAATCCGGGCGATGCGCCGGTGCTGATCATGTCGCTCGGCGCCGAGACGGTGACGCCGGGCGCGGTCTACGACGCCGCCGACAGCCTGGTCGGCCCCCGCATCGCCCAGGTGCCGGGCGTCGCCCAGGTGCTGATCGCGGGCGCCGAGCAGCCGGCCGTCCGCGTCACCGTCGACCCGGCCGCGGCCAAGGCGGCGGGCATCGGCCTGGAGCAGATCCGCCTCGCCATCAACAACAACAACGTCACCCAGGCGACCGGGCTGATCGACGGCTCCGAGCAGTCGGCCGCCATCGCCGTCAACGACCGGCTGAACACGCCGGAGGAATACGGCCGGATCATCCTGAAGTCGGCCAACGGCTCCATCGTGCGGATCAGCTCCATCGCCCGGGTCTCGCTCGACGTGCGGGACCGGCGGCAGGGCGGGTCGGTCGACGGCCGGCCGGCGGTGCTGATGATCATCTTCAAGCAGCCGGACGCCAATGTCATCCAGGTGGTGGACGGCATCCAGCGCATGCTGCCGGAGGTGGAGCGCTGGCTGCCGGGCGGCGTCCACATCCACACCATCCGCGACCGGTCGGAGACGATCCGCGCCAGCGTGCACGACGTGCAGCAGACGCTGCTGATCTCGATCGCCCTCGTCATCGCCGTGGTGGCCCTCTTCCTCGGCCGGACATCGGCGGTGGCGGCGGCCGGCGCCTCGGTGCCGCTGTCGCTGCTCGGCACGCTGGCGGTGATGTGGCTGCTCGGCTACTCGCTCGACAACCTCTCGCTGATGGCGCTCACCATCTCGGTCGGCTTCGTCGTCGACGACGCCATCGTCATGATCGAGAACATGGCCCGGCTGATGGAGCGCGGGATGAAGCCGCTGGAGGCGGCGCTGCTCGGGGCTCGGCAGATCGGCTTCACCGTCGTTTCCATCACCGTCTCGCTGATCGCCGTCTTCATCCCGCTGCTCTTCATGGGCGGCATCGTCGGCCGGCTGTTCCGGGAATTCTCGGCGACCCTCGCCATCGCCGTCGCCATCTCGGGCGTCGTCTCCCTCACCCTGACGCCGATGATGGCGGGGCGGCTGGCGCGCGGCGGCCCGTACCGCCCGGGCCTGGTCATCCGCCTGGTGGATGCGGGGATGGAGCGGATGACGCGCGGCTACCTCTGGTCGCTGCGGCATGTCCTGCGCGTCCGCCAGATCATGCTGGTCCTCACCCTGGGGCTCATCGGGGTGACGGTCTGGCTCTACGTCATCGTCCCCAAGGGCTTCTTTCCGGACCAGGATACCGGCCTCATCATCGGCACGACGCGGGCGGCGCCGGATACCTCCTTCCAGTCGATGCAGGTGCTGCAGGAGCGGGTGGTGCAGGTGCTGCTGCGCGACCCGGCCATCGCCAGCATCGCGTCCCAGATCGGCGGCGGGGGCGGCAATTCCTCGGGCAACCAGGGCCGCGTCTTCGTCAGCCTGAAGCCGCTGGCGGAGCGCGACAACGTCTCCGCCGCCCAGGTGATCGACCGGCTGCGCCGGCCGCTCGGCGCGGTGCCCGGGATGCAGACCTTCCTGCGCGCGGTGCAGGACATCGGCATCGGCGGGCGGGCGGGCAATGCCCAGTTCCAATTCGTCCTGCTCTCGCCGGACCTCGAGGGGCTGGAGACCTGGTCCGAGGTGCTGGTGCAGAGGCTGCGCACCATCCCCGGCATCACCGACGTCTCCTCCGACCAGCAGCGGGCGGGGCTGGTGACGCGGCTCGAGATCGACCGCGAGGCCGCGGCCCGGCTCGGCGTCAGCGTCTCCGCCATCGCCTCGGCGCTCAACAGCGGCTTCGCCCAGCGCCAGGTCTCCATCATCTACCGCGCCCGCAACCAGTACCGGGTGGTGCTGGAGCTGGAGCCGGGCCTGCAGCAATTCCCCGAACAGGTGGACGACCTCTACGTCCCCGGCGCGGGCGGGACGCAGGTGCCGCTCTCGAGCCTCGTCCGGCTGACGCGGACGTCGGCGCCGCTGGCGGTGACGCATCAGGGCCAGTACCCGGCCTCGACCATCACCTTCAACCTGGCCGAGGGCATGTCGCTCGGCCAGGCGGCGGATGCGGTGCAGCGGGCGGCGGAGGAGGCCGGGCTGCCGGACACCATGCGGACGGAATTCGCCGGCAACGCCAAGGCCTTCCAGTCCTTCGCCCGCGACCAGCCGCTGCTGATCCTGGCGGCGATGCTGACCATCTACATCGTGCTCGGCGTGCTCTACGAGCACCTGCTGCATCCGGTGACGATCCTCTCGACCCTGCCGACGGCGGGCATCGGCGCCCTGCTCGCCCTGCTGGTGACGGGCACGCCCTTCACCGTCATCGCGCTGATCGGCGTGATCCTGCTGATGGGCATCGTGAAGAAGAACGCCATCATGATGGTCGACTTCGCCCTGGAGCACGAGCGGAGCGAGGGGATCGGCGGGATGGAGGCCATCATGGCCGCCTGCCGGGAGCGCTTCCGGCCGATCCTGATGACGACGCTCGCCGCCGTCTTCGGCGCCGTGCCGCTGGCCATGGCCTCCGGCGCCGGCTCGGAGCTGCGGCACCCGCTCGGCGTCACCATCATCGGCGGGCTGCTGCTCTCGCAGCTGCTGACGCTCTACACGACGCCGGTGGTCTACCTGGCGCTCGACGGAATCGGGCGGCGGAAGCGGCGGCAAGTGGCGGTGGCGGCGCCGGCAGAGTAGAAAAGGGGCCGGGCGAAGGCCTCGGCCCTCGCCGCAACCGCCGGAGTTACCTTATGTCCATCCCACCCGAGCGTCCGAGCCGTGCCGAGGCCGAAGACGCCGTCCGCACCCTGATCCGCTGGGCCTGCGACGATCCGACGCGCGAGGGCCTGCTCGACACCCCAGCCCGCGTGGCCCGCGCCTATGAGGAGCTCTTCGCCGGCTACCAGGTCGACCCGGTGGCCCTGCTGGAGCGTACCTTCGACGAAGTCGAGGGCTATGACGAGATCGTCCTGCTCAAGAACATCCGGCTGGAGAGCTATTGCGAGCACCACATGGTGCCCATTATCGGCCATTGCCATGTCGCCTACCTGCCGATGCGGCGCGTCGTCGGCATCAGCAAGCTGGCGCGGGTGGTGGAGGCCTACGGCAAGCGCCTGCAGATCCAGGAGAAGCTGACGGCGCAGATCGCCAACACCATCGACAAGGTGCTGCAGCCCCGCGGCGTCGCCGTCATCATCGAGAGCGCGCACCAGTGTATGACGACGCGCGGCGTCCACCAGACGGGGGTGACGATGGTCACCAGCCGCATGCTGGGCGCCTTCCGCGACAATTTCGACACCCGGCGCGAGCTGCTGTCCCTGATCCAGGCGCCCTCCTAGGCCGGGCCGTCAGGGCTTGGCGTAGCTCACCCCCATTCCGGCCGAAGGGTCGTTCTGGATCCCGTAGGGCGGGATGGGGTAGCGGAGGCCGTTCTTCGCCAGGGCCTTCATGCCGTCGACCGCGATGCGGAGGTCGGCGGGCCTCAGCGCCATCAGCATCTCCTCGTCCGGGACGCCGCCGTAGCGGCGCTCGGCATAGCAGGGGAGGGAAAGGCTCGGCTCGCCGGTCTTCAGGGCGCGGCCCCAACTGTCGGCGCACGCGCTCTCGCCGGCGACGCTCCACTCGAATTTCCGGTAGTTCCGGTACTGCAGCCCGTTGATGAGGATGATCATCTGCCCGGGCGTTGCATAGACGAGGGCGATGTCGGGCTCCGGGATGCGGCCGGAGTCGAGGGGGCTGACGGCCATCGCCTGGAAGCGGCCGTGCGGGACGACGTCGAGGGCTTCCTGCCGCGCCTGGGCGTCCTCCTGCGTGCCGTGCCAGATGCCGACATATTTCTCGCCGCGGCGCCATTCCTCGTCCTGCGGGCCGAGGCCGATGACGGCGCGGCATTGCGAGCCGACCAGGTCCTCGCCGGTGATGCCGACGGTCCAGCCGAGGCGGGAGGCCATGCTGACGATCTGGTCGGTGGCGTGCACGGTCTTTGGCCGGCGGATGCGGGGAATGGCCTCCATCTCGGCGACCGTCTCGAACATCCTCATGCCGATGACGGTGGTCTTGAGGCGCAGCAGCGCATTCAGCTCGGCGACGAGGGCTGCCAGGTCCAGCATCGGTGTTTCTCCCATGGACGGCAGCCAGGATAGCGTGCCGCCGGCCCGGCGAGGAGAGCGGCGCACCCCCGCGGCTAGAGCAAACTCCGATCAGGCGGAATCACCCGATCGGAGGTATTTGCTCGATCA